>CAUSYJ010000004.1:0-31448 GCA_963535845.1 uncultured Alloprevotella sp. | reverse complement strand
CCTTATAATTCTTGAAGACTCAAGAGAGTCATATAGAACAATATCTACTCACCATTATCCGCAGAGGTGAAAAGGCGCTTTGTAGGGCATAGCGAGAGCCTCCTCCCGTCCGCCCAGTCCGACCCCACCAAGAGAGGTCTCCCCTTTGCTTTCCCGCGGCTTTGCAGTATCTTTGCAGCCGCAAAATAGAAAAAGAAAGGACTGTGTTGCGGAAACTCCTAACCCTCATATTCTTCCTCCCACTGCTGGCCATGGCGCAGGAGCGGGACACGCTGGCTGTCGACTCTCTTGAGGTGGACACGACAGCGGAAACCCTGCTGCCGGGCACCCTGCAAGAACGCTTGCAGCGCCTCCTCGCCGACGAACTCTTGCAGCGCACGCAGGTGGGCATCTATGTCTATGACCTCACGGCCGATTCGGCCCTCTTTCGCTACAACGAACAGCAAACCATGCGCCCCGGCTCTTGTCAGAAACTCCTCACTGCCGTCACCGCACTCTCCCAACTCGGCGTGGACTACAACTATTCCACCTCGCTGCTCATGGATGGCACCATCGCAGGCCGCGTGCTCACCGGCAATCTCTACGTGCGCGCCGGTTTCGACCCGCTCTTCGGCCGCGACGACCTGCTGGCCTTCGTCCAGGCCGTGCGCGAACAAGGCATCGACACCCTGCGCGGCAACATCATCCTCGACCTCTCGATGAAAGACACCCAAAAGTATGGCTGGGGCTGGTGCTGGGACGACGATAACCCCGTGCTCACGCCGCTGCTCTTCAACGGCAAAGACACCTTCGCCGAGCATTTTGCCGAACTCCTCGCCGAGAGTGGCATCGTGGTGGAAGGCAACACCCTCAGCGGGAGCATCGGAGCCGCCGTCATCCCCCTCGTCACTCGCACACACACCATCGATCAAATCCTCTTCCGCATGATGAAGGAGAGCAATAACCTCTACGCCGAATCCATGTTCTATCAGATTGGCGCACAGTCCGGCCGAGCCTACGCCGACCGCCGCCGCGCCACCGACCGCCTCCAACGCTTCGTGCGCCTCATAGGCCTCGACCCCGCCCACTATCAGTTTGCCGACGGTAGCGGCCTTTCACTCTACAACTACGCCTCTCCCGAACTCCTCCTCCGCCTCCTGCGCTATGCCTATCAGCATCAGGACATCTACAACCACCTCCTGCCCTCGCTCCCCATTGCAGGCCAGGACGGCACGCTCCGCCGCCGTATGCGCGGAGGCACGGCCTATGGGAACGTGCGCGCCAAAACCGGCACCGTGGAAGGCGTCAGCACCCTCTGCGGCTACGCCCAAGCTCCCAACGGCCACCACCTCGCCTTTGCCCTCTTCAATCAAGGCACCCTCCGCGGCAGCCAAGCCCGCCGCTTCCAAGACAAGGTGTGCCAAGAGATGACGAAGTAGAAAAAATAAGGAAATAAAAATAAAGGCGAAAAGGCTACCGCCCCCTAAAAGCCCCCTCCATCTCCCCCATGAGAGGGGAGTGCTCGGCTGCCACTTGCGTTTGGCAGCCTTTTTTGTTTTCAGACCAGTCCGACCAGTCTGAATAGTCTGACAAGTCCGAGGACCAAGGTTGAGCACTCCTACTTATGAGGGAGCTGGAGGGACTCTGAATTTGTGCTTCTTCGCCCCTTTCGTGAAATTTCGTGGGCAAAAAAACGGATGCAGATTTCCTTATTGTGTCAGCCAGCGCAATAAGGCTGTCAACTGACTTCTTTATTGCGATGGCTGAGGCAATAAGGGTATTTGTGAGGCATGGAAAGCTTTCTCAAATCCTTCCTCCATCCTCTACCTCAACTTCTCGCTTGCCTGCAAGTTGGAGAAGAGGTATTTTTTTAGGCGTCTGTAGGGGGCGGACATCGGGACGGGGTGGAAACCGGGGCGCGAAGTGTCGTAGCAGAAATCGCGAGAGGCAGAGGGGTTGTAGATGTAGAGATGGTTGGCATCGCGGGCACACATCACCTCGTCGGCGCAGTAGAACATCATGTCGCGGCGTTCCCGCAGGAGATCGATACCGAAGTTGCGTTGCACGTAGGGCAGGCGGAGCATACCCAGGAGGGTGGGCCCAACATCGATCTGCCCTGCAAAATCTAGGCGCTCCTCCACAGGTAGGCCGCTGTTGTAGATGATGAGCGGGATGTGGTTGAAACTCTCCTCCACCTCATAGCCGTCGGCGCCGAGCTTCTTTCCGTGGTCGCCCAAGAAAACGAAGATGGTGTTCTTGAACCACGGTTCGCGCGCGGCAGCTTTCATAAATTCGCCCACCGCCCAATCGGCATACTCCACAATGGCGCGCTGCGGGTCTTTGTGGCGCGGGTGGAAATAGGGCTGAATGATGTAGGGCGGGTGATTGGAGATGGTGAGCAGCGTGGCAAAGAAAGGCCGTCCGCTCTCGGCTTTGCGGCGCAGGATGGGCAAGGCGTAGGAGAAGAGATAGTCGTCCGCCACGCCGAAGTGGTTCACAATTTTTTCGCGCGGGTAGTTCTCCTGCGAGTAGATCTCCTCAAAACCATTGGTGCGTAGGAACGCGTTCATGTTGTCGTACTGCGCCTCGTGGGTCATAAAGAACAGTGTGCTGTAGCCCTTATCGCGCAGAACGGTGGGCAGTCCCTCGTAGCGCGGCACCACCGTGCCTTTCATGGCGTTGCGTTTCAAGATACTGGGAAAGCCGTAGAGCGTGGAGAAAATTCCGTTGTTCGTATGATTTCCTGCCGAGTAGAAATTGGCAAAACTGAGCGAATTCTGATAGAGCGAATCGAGGTGCGGCGTCAGATGGTCGGGATTGCCGAAGCGCCCCATGAGTTTCGCACTCATCGACTCCATCAGCACCACCACCACGTTCTTCCGCGTGGGTTCTCCCTCCGGCACGATGCGGCGTGCTATCGGAGACACTCCCGCTATTCCCTCTCGTCCGAGGTAAGCCTGCACGTTGCGCACCGCCTCGTTGTCGTCCATGAGGTGGAGGCGTTGATTCTCCGGCCGCGCATCGTCGAGCGTAGAGCGCAGTAGGCAGAACGCTGGGTTGATGCCCAACTGGTTGAGAATGGCGTTGTCGCAATAGTAGGCCGCCGACACCTTGATGGGGTTGTAGCCCATGCGGCCACGGATGCCAAAAACGCACAGTCCGATGAGCGGCAAGAGCAGTGCCACGCCTTTCCATCTACCCCGCGCTGGCACGCGTTCAAGTTGCCGCGCCGTGCGCCTTCCCAGCCACCACAGCAGGAGGGAGAAGAGCGCCACAAGGACGATGTAGAGCAGGATATATTTGCGCCACGACGCCTCGCCGAGCACCATTCCGGCCGTTTGTCCTACATAGCTTTTCCATTCCCAGATGCTCGAATTGAGCGTTCGGGAGAAATAGGCGAAGTAGGGGATATTGGCCGCCGAGCACATCAGCACCAGGCTATAAGCCACGCCGAACCACACGTTCAAGCCCCGCAGCAGTGGCCGACGGAAATAGCCCACCGCCGTAGCCACCAAGGCCGCAACGAGTGCTGGCAGCATGACATAGCAAGCCACCACATTGTCGAACCAAACGCCGCGCAGGAATGCCGGCCAAACCGATGCGGCCTCAGGGCCTACCTGCTCACTCATCACAATATAGAGCACCAAGCGCAGCACGCTGAGCAGCACCAGAGCCGCCGCGTGGACGCTCAGGAGATAAAGAAAAAGACGAAAAGCACGTTTCATATTTAGATTTTGTTTTAGTAAGAGAGAGAGTCGGACTGGTAGGACTGGTCGGACGGGTCGGACTGGTCTGAGTTTTCCGATACTCAATTATTTCGCTACCAGCACATTGGTGTTGCCATAAGTGCCGCGGTAGCGAGCAGGATAGATGAGCATGAGATTGCGCGAGGAGAAATAACGCTCCAGTTGCGTGGCCAGTTGCTCCATATAATTGTGGCGCGAGATGTTGCCCTGTCGCGCCAAGACGAAGCACACCAAGTGGTCCGTCTTCACGTTGTGCGCCAACGGCAGATAGTCCTTCCAGGAATGGTACACATGATATTGCGCCGCCACGTTGAGGCGATTTTTCTTCCAATACTCCTCCACGGCGTTGAGCGTAATCTCTCCACTGTAAACCTCCACCGTGCAACTGAGTTGTGCTGAGAGGCGTGCGATGCGTTCGGCCCAGAGTCCGAAATAAGGCTCGTATTCCGCCTTTTTGGGCACCACGAGGTGGATGCGCCTCACCGTGTTGATGGGCATGAAAGAGCGATAAACGATGATCTGGCGGTCCACGGAGCTGACGAGGTCGGTGGAGAGCTGTCCAAAGAAGGTCTCGAAGATTCGCGCCCGCTGATGGAGACCGATGATAAGGTCGCTGGCGTCCAGTTCCTTCATGGCGTGCGTCAACCCCGACACCACATTCACCGACCAACGGCTGTGGGTCAGCATCCTCACGTTGGCCGCCGCCGCGATATGCGCCGCGCGCTCCAGGTCCTTGCGCCCCTGCCGTTGTCGCTCCTCGTTGCCTTCCAACACAATGTTGACGGCCGAGAGAGGCAGAGCCGATTTCGGACGGCGCAGCATCAGGGCAAGATTCACCAGCGGATCCACCGTGTCAGGATTGGAGAGAGCGATGACCAGGCGGTCTTCCGTGTGGGTTTTCTGCCCAACTGTTGGCGAAGAGGCCGCCAAACTCCGGCTGGCATTCTCCGTTGTGAACGAGCTGCAAATACACGTCACCAAAATCAGAATCATCGTGCCGTTGAGCACCTCCTCACCGAAGAGTCGCTCCCCGTTGGGCATCATGATGCGATAGCCCACCAGGACGATGGCCAGTGTGGCCGCCGCGCGCGCCGTAGTAAGACCAAACATCAGTCGGCGGTCGAGCTTGGAGAGTCCGTAAAGGCGTTGCGCTGCGAAAGCCGCTGCCCATTTTGAAACGATGCTCACCACAATCATCACCACCGCCACCTCCACGGCGCGGAGGTCCATGAGCGCGCTCACATCAATGAGCATGCCCACGCCAATCAAGAAATAAGGGATAAACAATGCGTTGCCGATAAACTCGATATGGTTCATCAGCGGACTGGTGGCCGGGATTTGTTTGTTGAGCACGAAGCCCACGAGGAAAGCTCCCAAGATGCCTTCCATGCCCACAATCTCCATCAGTCCCGCGCCTAAGAAGACCATGCCCAGAACGAAGATGTATTGCACCACGCCATCGTTGACCCGGCGGAAGAACCACCGACTCACGCGCGGAAAAGCATAGATGATAAACGCACCAATGAGAATGATTTTCAACACCAGCCACACCCAGTACATCCCTGTGGTGTGCTCCTTGAAGATACCGCCCACCACGGCCAGCACAAGGAGCGTGAGCGTGTCGGCCACGATGGTACTCCCCACAGCCAGGTTCACGCTCAGTCGCTGCGCCACGCCGTAGCGCAACACAATGGGGTAGGGCAAGAGCGTATGGGAAGCGTACATCGCACCCATCAGAACCGCCGTGGCTGCCGCTGTGCCCAGAATCCAGAGGTTGGCCGCCGTGCCCACCACTATCGGGATAGCAAACGTCAGCAAGCCGAAGACGAGGGCCTTCCAGCGGATTTTCTCCACATCTTGGAGGTTCATCTCCAAAGAGGCAAGGAACATGATATAATAAAGCCCCACCTTGCCGAAGAGCTCAAACGACGCGTCGCGGTTGAGCACTTCGCCACCGTGAGGACCAATGGCGATGCCTGCCAGAATCATGCCCACAATCGACGGCACGCGCAAGCGTTCCAGCACCATCGGTGCGAGCAGAATGATGCTCAAGACAATGAAAAATATCCACGTCGGGTCGGTAATCGGGAAGTATTGGCTCACGGAGATGCTCATTGTTAGGCGTTTCTGGTGTTAAAGTGCACAAAGATACCTAATTTTCTTGCAACACTCCCTGCTTTTCCTCTCGAAATCTCTATTTTTGCGCCCACAGACGACATCTTGTCGGCTTCATCCCCCGCAAATGATCGTTTTAGTTATTTCAACCCTTAAAAATCAAAGACTGAACGTATGAAAGTAGCCATCGTTGGTGCCAGCGGCGCCGTGGGTCAGGAGCTTCTCAGCATCTTGGCCGAACGTAATTTCCCCATTGACGACCTGTTGCTCTTCGGCAGCACGCGCAGTGCGGGAACGAAATATCAATTCCGCGGTAAGGAATACGAGGTGAAACTCTTGCAGCACAACGACGACTTCAAGGGCGTGGACTTCGCCTTCACCAGTGCCGGAGCAGGCACCTCGAAGGAGTTTGCCGACACCATCACGAAATATGGCGCGGTCATGATCGACAATTCCAGTGCCTTCCGCATGAATGAGGACGTGCCTCTCGTAGTACCCGAATGCAACGCTGAGGACGCGCTCAACCGCCCCCGAGGCATCATTGCCAACCCTAACTGCACCACCATCATGATGGTAGTGGTGCTCAAACCCCTCGAACAACTCAGCCACATCCGCCGCATCCACATTGCTTCCTACCAGAGCGCGAGCGGAGCTGGTGCAGCTGCGATGGCCGAACTCCAGCAGCAGTACAAAGAACTCCTGGAAACGGGCAAGGTGGAGACCATCAAGAAATTCCCCCATCAGCTGGCTTACAACGTGATTCCGCAAATCGATGTGTTCACAGAAACCGACTACACGAAGGAAGAAATGAAAATGTACAACGAGACGCGCAAAATCCTGCACAGCGATGTGCAAACCAGCGCCACGTGTGTCCGCATCAGTTCGCTCCGCAGCCACAGCGAGAGCGTATGGCTCGAAACGGAACGCCCCATCACAGTGGCGGAAGCCCGCAAGGTGCTCGCCGCTGCTCCCGGTGTGACGCTCGTCGACGACCCGCAGAACTATGTCTATCCCATGCCGCTCGATAGTGCCGGTAAGGACGACATCTACGTGGGCCGTGTGCGCAAAGATTTGGCCAACGAAAACGGCCTGACACTTTGGCTCACGGGCGACCAAATCCGCAAAGGCGCAGCCCTCAACGCTGTCCAGATTGCAGAATATTTGGTGGATAAAAAATAAAGAGAAGGGAAAAGGAAGGCTTCTCCTCTTCTGGCAGAGAAGGCTACCGCCCGCTCAAAGCCCCCTCCAGCTCCCCCATGAGGGGGAGTGCTCGGCTACCACTTGCTTACATCTCCGAATAGTCCGGCTCGTCCGACTATTCGGAGATTTTTTGTGTGCCTTCTTGAGGTTGGAGGTTTCCGCTTATAGATAAGTAGAATTAGCGCTTTATTTGCTCCTCTGATAAGTCTGGCACGCCAGATGATCAATCAGGAGAAATTAGGGCATTCCCAAAAACTGTCATTTGTGTCACTTTTTTGGAATGAGACCTTTTCTGCTCTCTCAAAAATCCTCTCTCTGCCTATTCCTTTATGGGAGAGCTGAAAGAGCTTCTGTGAATTGATAGCCTTATTGCGTCAGCTGATAGCCTTATTGTAGTTTTGGGAGGCTCGGACTGGTCGGACTGGTCTGACTGGTCGGAGGGCCTTTCTTTGGAGAAATCAAGACCTGTCTGAGCTTTGCTGGAGTGGGCCTCCTCTCCTTTTCGTTACCTTCTCAAATTCATGCGGGCCTGCACCACGTTGATGACATAGTCGCCGAGCTTTTCGCACTCTTGGATGATGTCGAGGTAGGCCGTTCCGAGGTCGTAGGAATATTTATGATCATTGACATCGTCGATGTTCTGGTCGCGGAGACGCTCGCGCAGGTCGTTGATGTTGTTCTCAATCTCGAAAGATTTGTTCACGTCCACCTTCTCGCGGTTGTGCTGGAAGGTGTAGTTCATTTGCGTTAAAGCCTCGTCGGTGAGCTTGAACATTTGCTCCACATTCTGGCGCAGTTCGGGCGTGAGGCGCTCGTTGTTTTCGCGGCCATGGGAGATGGTGCGTGCCAGGTTGTAGCAGCTGTCGCCGATGCTTTCTATCTCACTGATTTCGCGCAACATGTTGCGGATTTTCATCTTCGTGTCGTCACTGAGATGGGCGTTGCCCACATGGTCGAGGTATTTGGCAATCTCGATTTCCATGCTGTCGCTGATAACTTCGTATTTCTTGATGCGCTCCACGAGTTTGGCGGACTTTTCGGGGTTCTGCTCATGAAGCAAGTCCTGCACCATGCCGAACATGCGCTGTATGCGCTCGCCGAAGCTGGAGATTTCCTTCTGTGCCTCAAACACGCTCAACTCGGGCGTTTTCATGATGCCAGCCTGAATGAAGCGCAGGCGGAAGTCCTCCTCATCGCTGTCTTCCTTGGTGGGGAGAACGAAGCACACGAGGCGTTCGAGTTGTGGTATGAAACCGATGAGCAGGCTCGTGTTGGTCACGTTGAAAGCTGTGTGGAAAGCCGCCAGCACGATGGGGAGGATGGCGGCGCGCTGTGCCACACTGATGGTGGTGTCGGCGGGGTTGTAGCCTACAACGGAACAAACCATGTCCACGAAAGGATAGAACAGACACATGACCCATGTGACGCCGATGACGTTGAAAAAGAGGTGGGCGAGGGCAGCACGGCGCGCCTGCGTGTTAGCTCCCAGTGCGGCGAGATTGGCTGTGGCCGTTGTGCCGATGTTCTCACCCATAACGAGCGCTATGCCCAGATAGATGGGCAGGACGCCTGTGGAGCAGAGCAGGATGGTGATGGCCATGACGGCGGCAGAGCTCTGCACGATGCAGGTGATGAGTGTGCCGATGAAGAGGAAGAGGATGATGGTCCAGCGACTATTGGTGTCGAAGGAACTGAAGAAGTTGATGGCGTCGGGGTTGTGCTGAAGGTCGAGGTCGTTGCCCGCTGCGCTCAGCAAGACAAGGGCGAAGAAGAGAAAAGCGATGCCGAAGAGGAAGTCGCCAATGTAGCGGAATCGCTTGGAATAGATGAGGATGATGCCCACGAAGAAAGCCGGGAACACGGCCATGGTGAGGTCCACGTTGTAGCCCAGGGACATGATCCACGCCGTGAGCGTTGTGCCGATGTTAGCACCCATGATGACGGAGATGGCCTGTGCCAGCGTGAGAAGTCCGGCATTGACGAAGGACACAGTCATCACCGTGGTGGCCGAGGAGGACTGCACGGCGCAGGTGATAAACGTACCCGTGAGCATACCCGTCAGGCGGTTTGTTGTCATGGCTCCGAGGATGTGTCGGAGTTGTGAGCCGGCCATTTTCTGAAGGGCCTCGCTCATTACTTTCATACCATAGATGAGCAGTGCCAGTGCTCCCAGGATTTTACTGAAAATAATCAGATAGTCAGCGGTTGTCATTGTTGTTTGAATGAGGAATGATTCTTTGTTGAGTTCGGGGAAGTCGCGCAGACTTATATAAGTGTTTTTTCAGCGCAACGTTCCGTTGGCGTTGGCACGGGTCAGGGGATGCGTTCGAGGCGTATTCCCACGTTGGCCACTCCCGGCAGGAGGTTGCGGCGCATGAGATGCTGCACGGTGACAGTACCCGTTTGCCCTTTTTCGAGGTGAAGTTCACTGACGGGAAAGGCGTACTGATAGAGACTCACGCCCTGTCCGTTGACATCGCCGTCCTTATCGGTGAGGCTGCAAAGGGCCGTGTCGCGCTGAGCCTTTTTCCCTTGCAGTCGGGTGGTGATGCTCAAAGCCAGAGTCTGGAAGGGGTAGGGATTGGCGGCCGATGTGCGCACGCCGATGCTGAGGCGGTAGCGACCCGCTTGGTGGACCGTGTCGATGGGAAAGACGAGCGAATCCGTTGTTTCCCATCCGTCCACAGGCGTGGCGCGGAAGCAGTATGTTTCCACACGGCGCTGCCCGCAGCCCACAACGATGAGGAGCAGCAGGACAAAGAGCGGCGCGAGGCCAGCAGTGTGCATCTTAGGCTTGCGGAGCATTGTTGTCGGCAGCTTGGTTGTTTCGGTTCTGTGGTCCGCGCGGCCGGTTGTTGCGGCGGTCGGGGCGCGGTCGGTTGTTGCGGCGTTGCTCGCCACGGCGGTCGGCGTTGGCAGCCTCTGCCGGGCGGTTGGCATTGTCCGCCGGGCGGTTGCCGCCCTCTGCAGTCCGCATGTTGGGGGCATTATCGGGGCGGTTGTCGGCCTGGCGCGCTTCGCCGCCGTTGTTGGGGCGTTCGCCCGTGGACTTATTGCGGCCGCCGCGGCGTTTGTTGCGACTACGGTCGAAGCGAGTGAGACTCTCCTGCTCCAAGAGATCCACGGAGCGTTTCGGTTCGTTGTCCGTTTCCTCGGAGAGTTGTAGCGGTTTCTCGCCCCGCTTGTTCATTTCCATCACCTCTTTGGCGCGTTCGGCAGATATCACCGTGAGGTTGGCCGCCAGGCGTTTGTCGGACGAATAAGTGACGAGGCCCGCCAGGATGTCGGCTTTGAAGAAATAGAAAGTAGCGTCGGCCGTTTCCAGCTCTATGCGTCGGTCGGGCAGTTGCTGACTCGCCTCCATATAAGTGTCCACCTCGTAGTTGAGGCAGCATTTCAGTTTGGCGCACTGTCCCGCCAGTTTCTGCGGATTTGGGGAGATGTCCTGCACGCGCACCGCAGTGGTGCTCACGCTATTGAAGTTTTTCATCCACGTGGCGCAGCAGAGTTCGCGGCCACACGGGCCGATGCCGCCGATGCGTCCCGCCTCTTGGCGCGCACCTATTTGTTTCATCTCGATGCGCACATGAAACTCATCGGCCAAGACCCTGATGAGCTTGCGGAAGTCCACGCGCTGGTCGGCGATATAATAGAAGATGGCTTTATTCCCATCGCCTTGATATTCCACATCGCCAATTTTCATGTCCAGGCCTAATTCCTTCGCGATTTGTCGGGAGCGAATCATGGTGTTCTCCTCCAGCGCTTTGGATTCGTTCCATTTATTGATGTCCATCTCGCGCGCTTTGCGATACACGCGCTTGATTTCACTCTCCGGCTTGAGGTTGACCTTCTTCATCTGCAAGGGCACGAGCTGTCCCGTGAGTGTGACCACGCCGATGTCGTGACCTGGCGATGATTCTACGGCCACGATGTCGCCCTTGGCGAGTTCGAGGTGATTGTCGTTGCGGAAGTAGCCCTTGCGCGTATTTTTGAATTGAACCTCCACCATATCGGAGAGTTTAGCATTGCCTGGCACGTCGGCCAGATAGTCGTATGTGTTGAGCTGCTTGTCCTGCCGTCCGCACCCTTTGGCGCAGAAGCCTCTCAAGCATTCAGCTGTTTCAAATTCGTGTTGCATCTTTGTCAATGTGCTAATGTGCTAATGTGACGCGAGCCAGCTCGCTAATGTGCCAATGCGTGGCCGCGGTTGCCGTGTCGTATAGCTGTTGTCAATGTGCTAATGTGCTAATGTGACGCGAGCCAGCTCGCTGATGTGCCAATGCGTGGCCGCGGTTACTGTGTCGTATAGCTGTTGTCAATGTGTCAATGTGCTAATGTGACGCGAGCAAGCTCGCTAATGTGCTAATGTGTGGCCGCGGTTGCTGTTGCTTTATGCACTTATTTTAGAGCTGAAACGTCAGATAGCAGTGTGCACTATTTTTATTGTTTTCTATTCCTATTATTAAGACGTCTACGACTGGTGCCGATGATGGCACATTCACTTAATCAGTAATACGATAAGCTTTAGGCAAAAATCGAAGAAGACCATGCGCGGATTAACGTTGGACTCGATGTCGCGCTGTGCCAGTGAAAATTCGTCCATGATACCGATGACGTTGCGCTCATTGATGAAACGCGCGAAGTTGCGACTGAAGTCGGCCTCCTTTTGCGTTTCGTAGTTGAGTTCCGCCTGCCGGAAGTTGTAGATGAAGTTCTCGCGGATGAGTCGCTGGCAGTAGTCGAGGAAATGCTTCTGACGCTCTCGTCCCCAGGTACTCACCGTTTCGCTCCAGCGCGAAAGCTCTTTGATGTCGCGCATATAGCAGCGGCGCATGAGGAGCACAAACATATCGAAATACGTGGCCGCGTCGGCATTCACTCCAAGCTGCTGAAGCGCCAGAGTGTAGTTGCCGTTCGCGCTGCGGGCTATGGTGCGCGCGTCGGCCTCCTGAAGGCCACGCTGGCGGCAGAGAGCCTGCTCTATGTCCTCTTGGCGAAGTGCGGGGAAGTCGATGCGCTGCACCCTACTAAGGATGGTGGGCAGGAGCTTCTCGGGCTGGTCGCTCACGAGGATGAAAGCCGTGCGCCCGATAGGTTCTTCGAGCGTTTTGAGGAGTTTGTTGGAGCAGGAGAGGTTCATCTTGTCGGCTTGCCATACGATGACGACTTTGTAGCCGCCGGCTTTTTGTGCCACAAGACTGAGTTTCTGTATGATTTCTGTGCTTTGACTTTCGTAGATTTCAGGTTGCTGATTTTCGATGCCGAGGCGGTCGTTCCATGTGTTGCGACTGATCCAGGGCGTTTCAGAGAGCAGTGTGCGCCATTCTGTGATAAAGGTGTCGCTGACGGCTTTGGTGGAGGAGTTCTTTTTGAAAATGGGGAAGATGAAATGGAGGTCGGGGTGCGCGAAGTGGGCCGTCATGGCGCAGTCGTTGCAATGTCCGCACGGCGTGAGTCCCTGGCGTTGTTGGCAGAGCAGCGCCGTGGCAAAAGCCAATGCCATGGGAAGTTTTCCGCTTCCCGCAGGGCCGCAGAAGAGTTGTGCGTGGGGCACGCGCCCTTCCTCCAACTGGCGGAGTAAGAGGCGTTTCACACCCTCCTGGCCTATGACCTCGTCCATGTTCATTTTCTTGAGAGCTTAATAGATTTGTTTTGCAATTTGAGCCACACTGTCCACGGCACTCATCGTGTAGAAATGGATGCTCGGTACGCCAGCAGCGATGAGTTCTTTGCATTGACTCACGGCCCATTCTATGCCGAGAGCTTTGGCCTCCTCGTCGGTGCGGCATTTGAGAGCTTCGCGCGCCAGCGGTTCGGGGAAGTCGCAGTGGAAAGTCTTTGGCACAGAGGTTAGTTGCGAGAGGCGGGTGAGCGGTTTGATACCCGGAATCACCGGCACATCCATTCCCGCATCCTTCACGCGCTGACAGAAGCGAAAGTAGGCCGCATTGTCGTAGAAGAGCTGCGTCACGCCGTATTCTGCTCCGAGTTCCACCTTCTTGCGGAAGTAGGCAAAATCGGTCTCCAAATTGGGCGCTTCCTCATGCTTCTCCGGATAGCAGGCCACGCCGTAGCTGAAATTAACATCAGTTTCAATGGGCGACCCATCGAGAAACTCTCCTCGATTGAAAGCATTGACCTGTCCTTGCAGTTCGGTGGTGTGGGCATAGCCGCCACGCGTGGGAACAAACATCTTTTCGTCGCGGGGCTTGTCGCCGCGCAGCAGCAGGAGGTTCTCGATGCCCAGAAACTGGAGGTCGATGAGCACATACTCCGTCTCCTCCTGTGTGAAGCCCTGACAGAGAATATGGGGCACAGCCGTAATGCCGTATTCGTATTGTATGGCAGCGGCCACAGCCACCGTACCTGGGCGGCGACGCAGAGTAGAGCGGCGGAACGAACCGTCGGGTTGTTCGGCGTAGACATACTCCGAATGGTGCGTCGTGATGTTGATATATTTCGGGTCGAACTCGCGTAGGCGTTCGATAGTGCGTTGCAGTCCATCGATGCCTCTACCTTTCTTGGGAGGCAAGACCTCGAAGGAAAAGGCCGTATTTGAGTTCTGTCGAATCAGATCGATGACTTTCATCCTAAAACAAATGCTTCTGGCGCGTAAAGTGCCAATATTTCACGTTGCAAAGATACAAAAAGAAAAATACAATAAGGCTGTCAGCTGACACCTTTATTGTGTCAGCCAGCATCCTTATTGTGTCAGCTGACAGCCTTATTGTATTGGAGGTCGGACAAGTAGGAAGGCTCGGACTGGTCGGACGAGGCGGACCTGTCGGAGATACTCTTGGGGGATTGGGTGTCGGACAAGTCGGACTGGTCGGACCGGTCCGACAACTCCGAGAACCCAAACCAGTGGCAGCCGAGCACTCCCCCTCATGGGGGAGGTGGAGGGGGCTTTATCCCTCCCTCCCGTCTTTTTATTATCTTTGCACCCTAAAAACAACGAATTATGAGATATGCCGGACTGATAAGTGGCGGAGTGGACAGTGCCGTGGCCGTTCATCTGATGAAAGAACAAGGCATCACGCCCGACCTTTTCTATATCAAAATTGGCTCAGGCCCTGAAGGAGAGTGGGATTGCTCTGCTGAGGAAGACTGGGAAATGGCGTCGACCGTGGCGCGAAAATATGGGTGTCGCCTCGACCTTATCGACTTGCAAAAGGAATACTGGGAATATGTCGTGGGCTACATCGTGGATCGCCTAAAGGCGGGACTAACGCCCAACTCCGATGTGATGTGCAATAAATACATCAAATTCGGGGTCTTCGAGCAGCGCGTGGGACATGAGTACGACCGCGTGGCCACGGGCCATTACGCCCAAACCGAACGCGACGCCGACGGCAACGTGTGGCTCACCACCAGCCCCGACCCTGTGAAAGATCAGACCGACTTCCTTGCACAGCTCGACAACCTCGGACTGCGTAAAATCATGTTCCCCATCGGGCATCTCCTCAAGGAGGAAGTGCGCGACATTGCCGAACGCGAACACCTCGCGCCAGCACATCGCCACGACAGCCAGGGCATCTGCTTCTTGGGGAAAATACGCTTCTCCGAACTCGCACGGAAATACCTTGGCGAGAAAGAAGGCCTCGTAGTGGAAAAGGAAACCGGCAACATCATCGGTAAGCACCTCGGCTATTGGTTCTTTACCATCGGCCAGCGCAAAGGCCTCGGCTTCGGCGGCGGCCCGTGGTACGTGGTGGGCAAAGACATTCGCCGCAACATCATCTATGTATCTCACGGTTTCCAGACGCAAGCCGCCTACGGGCGCGAGTTCTTCGTGAGCCAGCCCAATTTCCTTACGCTCAACCCCTTTGCGGAGGACGGTGAATACGATATCACCTTCAAGGTGCGCCATACTCCCGAGTTCACCCCCGGCCGTCTTCTCGTCAGTCGCGGGCGCTATAAAATCATCTCCGCCGAAGATGTTCAGGGCATCGCCCCAGGCCAGTTTGCCTGCCTTTATGACGCCCACCATCATCGTTGCTACGGCAGTGGGGAGATAGCACAAAGTCGCTAACTCCATTTTACAAAAACTGCGAAACCCTTGTTTGTTGATTGTAGAAACACGGGTTTCGCATCATTTTGTTTGGCTTAGCGAAGAATAAAGTATATCTTTGCGCACTTTTTATCTGGAAATGAGTAAGTAATTCAGCTCAAGGCCAAGGCAATGTGTGCTGTGCCTTTTTGCAGAAACAGAACGCCCTCCATTTCTCCTGTATTTTTTATTTAATGGTGTTATTACAAATGACAATAGAAACAATGATGCGAAAGAAAGCGTATGTCTCACCCGTTATCGCCGTTTATTCCTTTTGTGAGGAAACCCCACTTATGAATATGTCGCCCGGTACAGGTCAGCACAATTCTGGGGAACACGGAACAGGCCCTGAAGCCGAGGATACGCGGCAACAACGATGGAACTCAGGCAATGCCTCTCAGCTCTGGGAAGACTGAAGCGTGTGAACAACGAAATTGAGAAACCGAAAAATAGCAAAAAGATTATGATCAAGCTCTTCAATAAAACATACCTCAGCATTGCTGCGCTCTTCTGCGCCATCTTCCTGCTGACAGCTTGCAGCAGTGAGGAGATCACGCCCGCTACTCCCGGCGGCAATGCCTCAAAAGTGCTGACAACTTTCATGGCAGGAGCACCTGCCACCAACGATACGCCGACGACTTCCTCCAGCCGCCACACCTCTATGGACTACACCACGGGCAACTTCTTCTGGGAAGAGGGCGACCGCATTTTTGTGAAGGACGACAATGGCCAGTGGCAACGGAGCAGCAATGCTGTTGATGCTGCTCATGCCCATTCTGCTGCGTTCGAATTCAAAGTGCCCGGAACGTTCACAGCCAGCAACACGTATAAGATATACTACGCCGGAAAAAATGGTACGAACGACCAAGTCAGTATCAGTACTGCGCAAACGCAAACATCGCCTAATACCACTCTCCACATCGGAGAGGCTGGCGACTGCGGTATTGCCGATGCCACGCGCCGCGGCACAACCAATGAGTTCGACTTCCGTCTTGACCATCAAGCAGCGGTGCTCGTTTTTCAGCCCTATACGACCAATGCCGTTCTGCAGCGCTGCACGCTGACGAAGATAGAAGTTTTGGCAGAGGATGAAGTGGCGGGCACTTACACGCTCGACCCTGCAACAAACAGCCTGACAGGCAACGGCAATTCTAAAACTATCGTTCTGACCACCAAAGGTACGGGCGCATACGCCGATGGTTTCCTCCTGACGAATACGACGCCCGATCGCTCTCTTAATGGTGCTTACATGGTGATCAAACCTGGCACGCACCGTCTCAAAGTGCGCTTCTGGCTCAAGGATAATGTTGACAACATTGAAGGCACTATCACCAAGCGCTTCCCATCGTTCAACTACGCCGCTAATACTTACTACGACCTTTCGGCAAATCTCAAACTGAAAGAATATGGTGCTCGCGACTATTCCATGTGGGATGCCAAAGAGCCTTATTGGAGTGGCCATGAGTGGGATTCTACCGATCCTTGGCAGCCTACAATGAACGGCGAAAGCCATTCGGGACAACCGATACCCAGCGATCGCCTCAGATGGTATGCCGATGCGGGCATCAACAAGATAGCACCCAAAACGGACCGCTTCAAAGCTACGCCCAATGTCAACCTCATGCGCTGGTATGCCGAAAAGGGAAATCCACACTGGGATGGCGATGAGCTATGGTTTTCTATGGGACATCTCCGAAAAGGTGGACTGTGGTTGAAGAAAAAGGCAGTGATAGCGGCCGAAAACTCTACGACAGAGGCAGCGATGAGTACTGCGGCGCCCGATGGAACTAACTATGATGTGTTAAATACAGACCATCCTTACCAAAAGAACTCTATTGACAAGAGCGTGCTTTCGGCCAGTGAAACGGCCAACTATTTCTACTTGCCGGCAGCAGGGGATTATATAGCCTCTCCTTCCACTGTTCCTGCGAAGTTAGAATCTGTCGGTTCGAGCGGCTACTACTGGACATCAACATCTGTTGGCTATTATTCTTATTGTCTTCAGTTTTTCACGAATAACAATGGAACAATCAGTCTGAAAATTGCTAAAATTTCTCGCACCTATGGCATCCTGCCTTGGCCCTTTGAGTGAGAACGGACTATAAATGTGAAAGCGCATAATTCGCTATAAATTTTGGCCACAAACTTTTGCAAAATTCAGCACAAGTTTGTGGCTTTTTTCATATCCTCCCACTTCTTCTCAAATCTGTGTGTTTTCTCTCTTTTCCATCTCTTTTCGGCTGGAAAGTTCATGCTTGAAGGTCGTAAGGCGGTGCCTGAAAGCATTGGGCGCAACTAAAAAACGTGAGATTATGCCCTACTCTTGCGCTTTTTTCGTACTTTCGCGATATGCCAAGTTTTGCTTATTATCGTCTGCCGGGCAAGCGCTCGTATGTCCGACTGTTCCGCGAGGGAGCAGTGGGGACACTGCCGTCGGTAGAAGAAGCCGACGGGCGAGCGGGATTCCTCATCGCGCCCTTTACGCCAAATGAAGCAACGCCCATTATCTTGCTCGAACCAGAAGCGGTGCGGGAAGGCGTTGTGCCCGAGGGAGCTACCTTCAAGCTGCCTGCGGCACAGCGCAGCGAGAACCGCGAAACTTACGGACAAGCCTTTCGCGCCATGCAGCAAGTGCTGCGGACGGGCCAGTGCGATAAGGTGGTGCTGGCGCGCACGGCCACAATGCCCATTCCTCCTCTTTCTAACGAAGCGTTAGAACGTTTTTTCTTTGCCGCGTGTGCGGCGCATCCCCATGCTTTTGTATCGCTTTTTCAAACCCCTCAAACGGGCTGCTGGCTGGTGGCCACCCCCGAACGATTGCTTACGCACGAAAACGGCGCGTGGCAAACGATGGCGTTGGCGGGCACTATGGCCTGTGCGGACGGAGCGTGTGTACCCCTCGATGCGTGGAGCGAGAAGAACCGCCGCGAGCAGCGCCTCGTGGCGCAGTATGTTCGCGAGCAGCTTCGCCAGCTGACGATTGAACCGGAGGAGAGTGAGACCTACGTGCGCAAAGTAGGGGCCATTTGCCACCTCGAAACGGATTTCCGCTTTCTGCTTCCCGCTGGATTGGGCGTAGGAACTGTGCTTTCTCACTTACACCCCACGCCGGCCGTATGTGGTGTGCCAACGGAGCGCGCGCGCAGAGCCATCCTCGAATATGAGCCAGAGCCGCGCCGCTACTATGCCGGTTTCTGCGGCCCTCTCAATTTGCTCCACGAAACGCGCCTTTACGTCAATCTGCGCTGCCTGGAAGTGATGCCCTCCCTCCTGCGTTTCCACGCCGGCGGCGGACTCCTTCCCGAGAGCAACGAAGAGGACGAATGGCTGGAAACGCAGCGCAAAATGGCAGCTCCGCTCGAGCATCTCGTAGCGCCCACCTCCGTTGTTCTTTCAGGCGAAAAGCCTTGCGCCGTATAGTGCTGTTGGCAAGCAAAACAGGGCTACCGATAACCTTCATTGGGCTAACGAACGATACAAATGAAACAAAAATATAGCAGTGTAGGAAAGTTCTCCGCCGAAACCTCCGCGACATCGTCTGCTCCCTCATCGGCTTCGTCCGCAGGCAAAGAAACGGGGCGGAGTGCTGTTTCGATTTTCACCTCCCTTCTTCTTTCTTTTGGCGTTTCAGATGCTGTGGTTTGTCCCGGCTCTCGCAATGGCGCGTTGGTGCACAATCTCTATTGCTGCCAACCGCAGTTGAGCGTGTGGCCCGTAACGGACGAACGCTCGGCCGGCTTTGTGGCGCTCGGTATGGCGCTTCGGACGGGGCGCACCACGGTGGTGTGTGTCACTTCCGGTTCTGCACTGCTCAATGTGCTGCCTGCCGTGGCTGAGGCCTACTATCAGCACGTGCCGCTCCTTGTGGTGTCGGCCGACCGCCCTGAGATGCTTCTCGGTCAGTTGGACGGACAAACGCTGCCGCAGGTCGGCGCGCTCCAGCCCTATACGCCAACGATTCAGTTGCCAGAGTTGCGCAGCGAGGCCGACGCTTGGCATTGCAACCGCCTTATGAACGAGGCGCTGCTCTCAACGCGCCGCCACGGTGGGCGGCCTGTGCATGTCAACATCCCGCTCACGCCGCCACTCTTCCGCTTCGAGGAGGAGCGTTTGCCTGAGGAACGCCTCGTTTTGGAGGACTTCCGCCCCGCTCCCGCCCACTTGGAAGCGGCGTTGCAGGAGGTGGCCGCGGCGCGCTGCCCCGCCTTGCTCATTGGGCAAAGCAGGGAGAACGTTTCGGAGGAAGTGCAGCGGCTGGCAAAGAGCGGGCGCGTTATCGTCCTCCCCGAATTGCTTAGCAACTGCCCCGGAACGGCGCGCATGAACGCTCTGCGAAATGGTCACTTAGACTTACTCTCCGACATCGACCTGCTGATTTCGGCCGGAGACAATCTGATCAATAAGGATGTGAAGGAACGTTTGCGCCTACAAGCTGACCTGCGCGTAATTCGCCTTGAGTCGACGGACGCCATGCCCGATACTTTTTTCCATCTCCACCGCATCTGTCGGACGACACTCGCCGACTTCCTCGCGCAACTCCACGCTGCGCCGATGGAACAAAAGGAGGCGGTGGTCCGCATCAACGCGCTGCTCGAAAATACCCTTATTGCGTCAGCCGACAGTATAAGGCCGTCAGCTGACACAAAGGTTCTGCGGCGCGACACAATAAAGAAACTGACGGACACAACGGCCCTGCAACTCGTGGCCGAGGCGGTGGCGCACCACGGTATCGGTTCGCTGCATCTGGCCAATAGTAGTGTGGTGCGCAATGCCCAACCTTTCTTTGATGGCGGCCGCTTTCCCATTCTCTGCAACCGAGGTGTCAACGGCATTGAGGGTTCTATGTCCGCCGCTGCGGGCTATTCGCTCCGCGCCGAGGGAACGGCTCTCCTCTGCATCGGAGATCTGAGTTTCTTCTACGATGTGAATGCTCTCTGGAATACTCGTCTCGACGGCCGCCTGCGGGTGGTGCTCCTCAACAATGGAGGTGGTGGCATCTTTCGCCATCTGCCGGGACTCTCCGACTCGCCTGCTCACGAAGAATATATTGCGGGGCGCAACTGTGCCACAGCTGAGGGCATCTGCCTAAGCTACAACTGCGGCTATCTCCATGCCGCTACGCCCTCCGAGGCTGCTGCTGCCCTCCAAAGCCTGCTGACAGCTCCCTCCGATAGGCCGCAAATTTTGGAGCTTTTTGTGAGCTGACCAGCAGCGAAGACTGTTCTCGGACGGGTCAGACTGGTCCGACTGGTCTGAAAACTCCCAACTCCCAATAAGAAAATAAAACCTCTATATAATATGACAAGAGAATGGACCTCCTTGAAAGAATATAAGGAGATATTGTTTGAAATGTATAATGGCATCGCCAAGATCACTATCAACCGGCCGCGCTGGCGCAATGCGTTCACGCCGTTAACGGTGGGGGAGATGAGCGATGCCTTTCGTATCTGTCGGGAGAATCCCGAAATCAGTGTCGTTGTCCTGACAGGTGCTGGCGATAAGGCTTTCTGCTCGGGCGGCGATATGAATGTCAAAGGTCGCGGCGGTTATGTCGGTGGCGACGGCGTGCCCCGTCTCAATGTGCTCGACGTGCAGAAACAGATACGTTCTTTGCCCAAACCCGTCATTGCGATGGTCAACGGCTACGCCATTGGCGGAGGACACGTTCTCCACCTCATGTGCGATCTCACCATAGCTTCGGACAACGCCATCTTTGGACAAACAGGCCCGAAAGTGGGTTCGTTCGACGCCGGCTTCGGTGCGTCCTATTTGGCGCGCATCGTGGGACAGAAGAAAGCCCGCGAAATCTGGTTTATGTGCCGCCAATACTCGGCCATAGAGGCAGAGCGCATGGGCATGGTAAACAAAGTGGTGCCTTTCGAGGAGCTGGAGGACGAGGTGGTACGCTGGGCGGAGAAGATGATGGAGCATTCGCCCTTGGCCTTGCGCATGATCAAAGCCGGCCTAAATGCCGAGCTCGACGGACAAGCAGGTATTCAAGAACTCGCGGGAGATGCCACGATGCTCTATTATATGCTCGATGAGGCGCAGGAAGGTGGTCGCGCTTTCCTCGAAAAGCGCAAACCCGATTTCAAGAAATTCCCGAAATTGCCTTAAGAGGGCGATCCACAAACAGCTATGGTTCTCGGACAAGTCCGACTGGTCTGACCCGTCCGACCCGTCCGAGAACTTCTTTCTAAAACAAAACTCCCATGAAAATCAGAATCATTCCGCGCACCCTTTGTTTTAAGCAACCGGCGGGTACTTCGCGCGGTGTTTACAAAGAGCGGAAGGTGTGGTATCTCGATCTCACCTATGAAACTGAAGGGCGTATAGCTCGCGGACTGGGAGAGTGTGCCCCGCTCCCCAATTTGAGTTGCGACTACAACGGCGATTACAAAGCAACGCTGCGGCGTATCTGTCGCGAGGTGGTGGAGGCTGGACGGCTCGATACGGAGGCCCTCCGCCCTTACCCGTCCATCCTCTTCGGCCTTGAAATGGCCTTTCGCTCTGCCAAAGCCTCGCTCACGGGGCATTATCTCCAGCTCTACGACACGCCTTTCACGCGTGGCGCGGAGGGAATTCCCATCAACGGCCTCGTTTGGATGGGGTCGCACGATGAGATGATGGAGCGAATGAAGGCAAAACTTCGTGAGGGTTTCCATTGTGTGAAACTGAAGATTGGGGCTATTGATTTCGAGAGTGAACTGAACCTTATCCGTCGTCTGCGTGCCCGCTTCTCGCCCGAAACTGTCGAACTGCGCGTCGATGCCAACGGTGGTTTTTCTGTGGACGAAGCGCCACGCCGATTGGAAAAGCTGAGCCGTTACCATATCCACAGCATCGAGCAGCCCATTCGGCAAAACCAATGGGAGGAGATGGCCGCACTTTGTCGCAATACGCCGTTGCCCATCGCCCTCGACGAGGAACTTATCGGTAACAACGACCGCGTTATGCGGCAGCGACTGCTCGACGAGATACGCCCGCAGTACATCGTCCTCAAGCCCTCCCTTCACGGAGGGTTCAGCGGTTGCGAGGAATGGATGATGGAGGCCGACAAACGCGGCGTGGGCTACTGGGTGACGAGTGCGCTGGAGAGCAATGTGGGACTCAACGCCTTGGCACAATGGGTGAGCCAGTTGCCACCTATGCCCGTTCGTCATCAGGGTTTAGGTACGGGGCAGTTGTTCACCAACAATTTTGAAGCCACTACCTTGCAGATACGCGGCGAAAGGCTCTGGATGGAGGATTTCGGGACAAAAGCGTTTCGGAAACAAGTGGACGAATTTCGACGCGAATGGGAGAGCAAAATACCCACGTTGACGGTGAAAACATCTGGTTCGACCGGACGCCCAAAGCTCTTGCGCGTGGAGAAAGAGAGGATGCGCCACAGTGCCGACATGACCTGCCGTTTCTTAGGTTTGAAGGAGGGCGACACGGCTTTGCTCTGTATGCCGCTCGACTACATCGCGGGAAAAATGGTCTGCGTGCGTGCCTTCACCCATGGCTTGCGCCTCGTGGTGGTCAAGCCCTCCGCCCATCCGTTTGAGACCCTGACCACTGCGCCTACTTTTGCCGCGATGACCCCGATGCAGGTGTTCGAGACGCTGAAAGTGCCGCGCGAGCGCGCCCTGCTTCGCGAGGTGGGCCAACTCATTATTGGCGGCGGCAGCATCAGTGGGGCGCTGGCCGAAGAGCTGCGCGATTTTCCCCATCCTGTTTGGAGCACTTACGGCATGACGGAAACGCTCTCCCATGTGGCTCTGCGCCGCTTGAACGGGCCAGCGGCCGATGAGCACTACAAACCCTTCGACGGCGTGAAGCTCTCCCTCACCGCGGATGGTTGTTTGCGCATCGATGCCCCCGCAGTTTGTCCCACACCGCTTGAGACCAACGACCGCGCCGAACTCTTCCCCGACGGCACGTTCCGCATCCTGGGGCGCAAAGACAATGTGATATGTTCGGGCGGCATCAAGTGGCAAACGGAGGAGATAGAACGCCGCCTCGCCGCCTTGGGCGTGCCGTTTCAGATTACGGCCGTACCCGATGAGAAATATGGCGAAGCCGTCACGCTGCTCTATGCGGGCGAAGCCGATGAGGCTGCTGTGGCGCGACATTGCCGTGAGCATCTCGAGCGCTACGAATGTCCGCGCCACTATGTGCGGGTGGAGCGGTTGCCACTCACCGCCACCGGAAAACCAGCAAGGGCAGAAGCACGCGCATTGGCTGCCTCCGCCCTTGGGGAAAAAGTGTAGTGAGCAATTTCTCTTTTATACTTCTACCTCATACCCTCCTGTCCATGTCGTTCCGCCTTCGGCCTGCTGGATGAAGGCACGTTCCGCGATAGGGCCGCTGAATCCCTGCAAATCGGGTAGGCCGTACCATGGTTCGAAGCAGACAAACGGGCTGTGGACGCCTTGTGGCGACCAGAAAAGCCAGACGGGAGCCGTACTGCGTACAGTGGCCACGGGACGCTGCTCCATGTCGAGCAGCGTGGCAGCCTTCACCTGACGCTCCAAGATAAGGGCTTCGTTGCTGAATGTGTCTACGCACACCGGCACGAGGCCTTTTTCCGTCAGTGGGATAGGGTAGCGAGCCGGCGTTGTTCCCTCCATGATGATGCAACCTTGTTCGCCTGCGCGAAGCAGATGGTCGGCCTCACCCGCAAAACGGATATAGCCACTAACGTCACCGTCCGCCTTGTAGTCCGGCAGATTCAGTCCAGGATGTCCTCCCACTTGGAAAAACATAGGTGCTGTGCCCTTATTTTTTACCTTAAAGTCGGCTTTCAGCGTGCGCCCATCGAGGCGGTAGCACACTTCAAGGCGAAACGCATAGGGGAATACCTCTCGCGTGGCCTCCGTATCTTCGAGGAAGAACGTCACGCTTTCCGCCGTTTGTTCTCCCACCTGCCAGGTCATATTTTTCGCAAAACCATGCTTCGGAATGTTGTAGGCACGGTTGCCAATGCGGCTTTCACCGTTCCAAAGGCCGCCCGTGATGGGGAAAAGGATGGGACTGTGACCACCCCAAAAAGCGGGGTCGCCCTGCCAAATGTATTCTCGCCCAGACTGGGCATCTCTCAAACTTGTTGTCTCTGCGCCCTGTTCCGAAAAGGTGGCGATGAGATGTTTGTTTTCTATCTTGACCATGAGAATAAAGATATGTGTAGGGGCGAAGTTAGACTAAAAAAACGGTTTTGCGGAAAAAAGTTGAGTTTTTATTTTGTCCTTACTGTTCTTTGTGGTACTTTTGCACTCGCTGAAAGGAACAATCCCCAGAATGAGTTCCGCCAGCTGTTTCTTCGGGGTGTAGCTCAGCCCGGTTAGAGTACGCGTCTGGGGGGCGTGTGGTCGCTGGTTCGAATCCAGTCACCCCGACTGAAGAAAATAGGAAGTCGTCATCGAAAGATGGCGACTTTTTTTGTTGCCTAAAGCAAGCTATCGCTTACTGGGAAATCCGACTGGTCGGACCAGTCAGACCAGTCGGAGGAGTCAGAGGAATCGGACTCCTCTGATTCGTTCTCCAAAATACAATAAGGCTGTCGGCTGACATCCTTATTGCGTCAGTTGGCTTCCTTATTGCGTCAGCTGACACAATAAGGATATTTACGGAGGCTTTTAGTGCTTATGAAAATGTGAGGAAGCGGCGGATGTTTTGAGCGATTTTAGCCAGGGATGATGCTGGACGGCGGTTTTAGAAATCCATTTATCTTCGATGGCTTGCTGGAGAATTTCTTCAGCTTTTTTTGTGTCGCCTTGCAGTGCATAGAAGCAGGCAGCTTCGCCGAGGTCGAGGTAGGTAGGCTGCTCGCTGATGAGGGTGTCCATCTCTTGACGGGCGAGGGCTGAATCGCCCCAAAAATGGCGGGCGAGGATTTGGGTGGCGATCATGTCGCCTTCGGGAGAGCAAGCCCAGATGCGGCAACTGTCTTGGAGCAGCTGGCTGACGGAATCGGTAGGGAGAGGCTTGTGGGGCTGGTCGAGCAGCCATCCGTACCATAAAAGAATGCGGTGGGCATTGTAGATTTCATGACCATGCAGAAAGGTTTCACGCAAGTCGGCCAAGGCCTGTGTATTGAGTTTCTTATTGCGGCCATGCCCTTGGTAGACGCGGAAAATGGCGCGTTGGTAATATGCCGTAGTCAACATAGTGATGTTGACTTGGTCGGCCTCTATCTTCAAGGCTTTATTGAGGGCAGCAATCGCTGTGCGGTAGTTGCCCATGTCGCCGTAGAGGTTGCTCAAAAACTGATACATTTTGAAGCGTTCGTAGCCATCGTGTTTCAAGTGGGCAATGGCTTTCTCTGTGAATTCTATGGCTTTTCCTCGCTGATTGTCCAAGTAGTAGTTGAAAGCCGCCTGACTGGCCATTTCGCCCGTAGGCCAGAGATAGTAGGCTTTTGCTAAGTAGTGCGATGCCTGTGTATAGTTGTGGAGCTCTTGAAGTAGGAAGCCCTCCAAAAGAAACCATTTGAACATCAAGGGATACTTGTTGGTGTAGTATATGAAGCGTTCTTCGACGATTTTTTGTACACGGCTGTCGAAATCATTCCATTGGCTGAAAAAATAGGTGGAAGCATCGACGATGTCTATCGTATCGTTGAAAAGGAATTGCGTAAGCGCCGAATCGACAAGTGTAGTGGTGAAATCCTCTGTTTGCTGTCCGGCTCGTTGACGCGCTTCATTTTCTGCCGCATAGAAGTCGTTGGCGTAGGGCGCAAATTGGAGATAGGCCATTCCCAGAAGTGCTGCCTCTTCTGAATTTGGGATGATTGCATTGAGAAGTTTGCGGCGTTGTAACGCGCGATAAAAGCAGGTGGCCGCATCTATCGTCCTCTCCGAAACATGTTCTGCCACGCGATTGGCCGCCCCTCTTAGTGCATCCACGAAATCATCCGAGCGATGATGGAGAATATAGGCGTAGTTGATGGAATCGAGCTGTTCGGCGCGGTCGTAGTCTTGGTTGGAAAAGCGAGCCGCAGCCAAATAACTGCGTATGATTACGTTGAGCGGTAGGCGTTGCAAAGCTTGTTCTAAGACTAAGGAAGACTTCGTTCCCGTAAGGAAGTAGTGGGCATACCATGCTGCCTCCTCTATCTTCTGCTGTTCAGAATCGGGGGTAAGGGAAATGCTCTTCAGTAGAGCCTCAGTGATGAGCGCGGAGTCGGCAGATTCATTGATATAGGCATTGGCCAAATCGAGCCACGCTTCGTCGTTTTGTGGATTTTCTGCTACCCGCAGGCGTAGGCTATCGCTGGAGATTTGTTTTTCCGGTTCGCATTGTTCGATGGAGTCGATAGCGATGAATTTATCAGGGACTATGGAAACTGGTTCAATATCATGCTGCGCCATGGCTGGGAGGCAGAGCAGGGAGAGATACAGCAAAAGAAAAATGTGTGTGCGCTGTTTCATGATGTTTGCAGCTTTGGGGGTTGTTGGGGCAAAGGTACGGAAAAGTGGCTATTTTCAAAATTTCTTTGTGAGGGAAGGATTTGAAAAAAGCAGCAGCCACGCAATGTTTTGAATTTGCGTGGCTGCTGTTATTATAAGCGTTTTTATGCGCCTCTCCCTTTTGGGAAAGGACAGAGTTGAGGCTTTAACGCTTCAGTCGCTTCTGACCGTTGACGATGTAGAGACCGGGGCGACTGGCCTTGTTGAGGCGGCGACCCAGGAGATCGTAGATGTCCTTCTGCGTGTTGTCCTCGGTGGCAGATGTGATGCCCGTGAGCGTCTGTGGGTCGAGGAGGAAAGCGCGAACGCCAGAGGCAGAAGCGGCAGAGATGTAGGCGCGATAGGGGTTGAGCGGCGCACCAGCAGTATAGATGTAGAAGCCTAAACGATCCTGGTCCGGGCCAGCGCTAAAGGTGTATTGCGAACCATCAGCCAGCTGCGGCGTGTAAGTACCTGTCAGGACATTGGTCTGCGTGAGTTCCGGAGCCGTGTTTACGATGTTGAGCGTGACCATGGCGATGTCGGCCGATGGACTGATAAGCAGAACGCCCGTGTGAGCTGGGACAGTGGTGATGGCCGTAGTCTTGGCCGTGCTGCCTGCAAGGCTGATGATGTTGGCCGTTACGCCGTTGCTCGTGGTGTAGGCAAAAGGCATGTACGCCGTACTGTAAGTCGCATTCTCAAAGGGAATGAGAGGAACGGAGATTGTAGTGGCTGGATCGAGTTTCCATTTCGAAGCATCAGCATTTCCTGCTTGGAAGCTGAGGCTTGCTCCGATTGCACTGCTATTCTGCCAATAGCTGTTGCCCAAGCCGTGGCCGTCCTTGGCATAAATGGCATAGGTGTTGGCGTTCGAACGAAGCAGGAGGATGGGATAGGCCTGTTCTTGTGCATCTGTGGCCTTGAACGTGTTGTTAGCCACATAGCGGTTGCCATGACTCATGCGGATGGTGCCATCCGTATTCTGTTCGAGTAAGAAGACATTGGAGGGGTTCATAAAGGGTCTGTTGCTCGTTGCGGAGAAGTTGCCGTCAGCGCCCAACGCAATATATCTATTACTTTGGCTGTTCTTCAGACGGAAATAACCGTTGAATTCTTCGGCAGCTGAAGCAGCCTCGACAGTGACATTAGAACCCGCATCATTGTTTGCTGCATCTTGCCAGTATTTCAAGTAGCCCTCGTTGGCGTACTTGTTGAAATAGCAGTTTTTGTCCTTCACCTTGATGCTAAAGCTTTTGCCGGAAGCGTCGTTCTGGTTGGCGATGATTTCCCAACGGTCTTCGGTGGTGCCCATAACAGGGTTGCCGCCGTTGTAGGTAGTGCCGAAGGTGAGGAACTGCTGCGTGCCCGTTGCCGCGTTGAGGATGCGGAAGCCTTCAAAGGGGTTGCCGATGAATGCCCATTGACTGTTGTTCGTGGCACTCGGGGCAGGGGTGAGTAGGTAGGGAGCTTTCGCCGTGTAGTTGATGTAGCCATCGCGCACCTTCAGGTAGTAGTAGTGCAAATCGGTTGTAGTGCTCGGCTGGAAAGGACCTGTGAAATTGTATTTCACCGTGACCACTGTGTTACCATTAGCCACCACGTTGGGCGTTGCAGGAACGTAGTTGACAAAGCGTTTTGTGTAGGCCTGCATATCCGCGGGATAGGTCGTCACAGTAGAGCCCTTTGTGAGGTCGTTAGTGGTGAACGTGTGGAGGATATTGTTCTTATTGTCCACCACGTTCCAAGTGATGGTGCTGCGGTCTTCGCCCTTCGTCATGAGCACATCTTCGCCGTTGCCCTGGGCAGCCTTGATGGTGTAGGGCTGACCTACGAGGCTCTCCGGCAGCGTGAACTTATTGGTGTTAGCCATGAAGACGAGGTTGCCGTCTTTGTCGTAGACTTTAAAGCCTACTGCGCCTGTGCCCACAGCCTGGACGGCTCTGAGATCGGTGACTGATGTGGTGAACTCGTAGGCAGAGCAGGGTTGGTCGAAACTGGTGTACTGACCCACATCGCCATGCTTGCCGATGAGGTTCTCCTCTTCGTCGCTGAACGCCGTTTTGAGTTCGCCCGGCTGGTGACCTTCGTAGGTGGCCAAGGGGGCAGTGATGCGGTCCTCGATAAAGGCAGCGTTGCCGCCGTTCTTGGTGAGGTGCATCGCCTTTACGCGCGCTTTGGATTCGTCAATCATCTGCTGCGTGATCGTGATGTAGTAGTTGGAGTAGTCCCCCACATGGTAGGCTTTCTGCGTTGTGCCGTTCAGCGTGTAGTCTTGCATCGTCGGAATCTCAAAGAAGCCGTAAGCTTGGAAGAACTCCGTCATGTCGTAGCCGCTGACCTTACATACTGTTTCATAGAAGCGCAGATAATCTTCCGTAGCCGGCACGAAAGTTTCGGCACGCTGATTGAGTTCAGGACCTTTGCGGAAAGCCTTGAAGAGGTTCGGATAGAAGGACGTGTCCTTACCTGTGGCGTGGAAGAAGAGATAGAGCTGATAATAGAGATGGACACGTTCCCAGAGGCCGCGGTCGTTCCAGAACACGCCATTGGCCATGTTCTTCAGCGTTGTGGCAGTTGATGTGGCACGACTCGTGTTGTGGCCTTGGCGGAATACGGCAATGTTGGAGAAGAGATTGGTGGAAATTTCCGTTTGGCCAATCATGTTGATGAGCTTCTGATGGATGTGGCCGTTTTCATGGGCCGGGCCCCACAGTGCACCACCACTGGTGGTCATTTGGTTAGCATTCATGATGGTGTTCAAAGTTCCCTTCTCGTAGTAAGTGCCATAGTTGGAGGCAAACATATAACTGCTGTTGATACTCGTACAAGTGAGCATACTATTAAAGTAGCCCTTGTATTCCTCCAGTCCCATCATCTCGCGCTCCCAGTCGATGAGCGTGTTCCAGGCAGTAAGGAGTTTCTTCATCTCCGTAGGGCAAGCGCTCGTCACGCGGTCTTTGTTCATGTGGAAGATGAGTTGTTCCGTCTTGAGGTCTAAGACGCTGCTGCCTTTGAGCAGATATTGCTGCAAATTGGCCCAGTCCGTGTCGTTGTCGCCACGCGTCAGGTCGAAGTAGCCGTTTATTGTGCCGCCCTCGATGTGTACTTTAACGGGTGCGTAAGTGCTGAGCGGCGTGAAAGTGTTCTGATTGATGATATTGTTCACATCATAGTTGACAAAGACAGTGCCTTCTGCTGGTGAAGAGATCACGTTGTAGCCTTCTTTAAGTCCTATCTGTGTACCCGTGGCTGAGCCTTCGCCCACGATTTCGAGCTTCACTTTCTGTCCGGTCGGTATGCTACCAACATAGACCTGCAAGACGTCGTACTCTTTCACGCTGATACCCGTGGGGTTTGTCAGTTGGCCCAATCTGTAGTCCAGTTTTAGGATTTTAGCCCAGCCATCGTAGCCACCATAGCTATAGGGCTTGTAAGTGCCCACACGGAAGGTTTTCTCCGTCTTGTCCCAACCAGCCTTGTAGACCTCCCAACTGTTGTTTCTCACTTTGAGAACCATCTGGCGAATGGTTTCGGGGAAGCCGTCGGCTGTCAGTGCTGTTGTCAGATTAGCGGCAGACATGGTGGAGTAGGGAGCTTTGAGTTCGGAGCACGAACCATCGGTGAAATACTTCGCCAATTTTGTGGTGTAAGCCGCGGCGTTTGTTTGTAGATTGTTCAGCGACTGGTATTCAGCCTGTGCCGCAGCCAGAGCGGAAGGATCAACGGTAGCCGTTTTGAAGTACCATCCTGTGGCGTCGGCGTTGGTGTGCCAGCCCACAACGGAATAGCCCTGCGATTCTGAACAGTGGAGGCCTCGCGTGGTCCCCTTATCGGCGAGCGTGTAGGTGGCAGTCCATTTATCGTTAAACTTAGCCAGCGTGAACGTGCCTCCATTGGTGGAGGTGGTATATTCTTGCGACAGACTGCCCACATTATTGATGCGTTTGCCCGTCAAGACATTGACGAGGGCATAGTCATTCCCGCCTTTAGAGACGAGCTGCCAAACCTGCGCGAAGTTGTTTGTCTGCACCGCCTTTGCTGCAACGGTCGATGTGCCCACGGCCTCTGTCATCACGCGGTCGCGGTAGCTTTTGTTCACGAGGTAGTAGTAAGTATTCGCCGTCGGCGTTGTCACGTAGCCCTGATTGAGGTTGCCCACGATGGTAGCCTCATTGAGATCCGTGGCAGGTTGCAAAGTCCAGTCGGACGGCGTGTTGTCCTGCGAAGCTCCCGCGAACCATTTCACCACGTTGTGTTGCGCATCGTCGTGTAGGCAAGATTTGTCGGAGAAATCGGCTTTGGTGCTGATGGTGACAAAGGTGCTGTTGCCCGTGTTGTTTGCGCTGTATTTGATGTAAAAGAGCGTGCCGTCGTTCGTAAGAGCCTGCGGCGTTGGGTAGTCTTTTTCTTTGAGGTAGTGGCCCGTGGCCGCATTTTGGAGGTAGAAACCCTTGCCCGACTTGCGGAGTACCCATGCTTGGGAGTAGTCCGTTGCGGAGAGTGGGGCAGTTCTTGCTGCACCGTTGTACTCCTGCATCACATAGTTGGCCGTGCGATTCCCGACAATGCGGAACACGCCGCCCGATTGCAAGTACTGATTGACCAGTGCTTGCCCCGTCTGCGCATGAGCAGTAGTGCCAACGCTCAGCGCCAGTACTATGGACAGGAGTGTTAGAAAGAAATGTTTCATTGAGTGTGATTGTTATTATAGAAATTATTATTTGTTCATCTGACCCGCCCTGCGCCACTTGCGGAGGGAATTAAGAAAATGTCCTGAATTTATAGGTCTATTAAAATATGTGGGCGCGAAGATACAATAAAAAGAAGAGATAGCGATAAAAGAAGTCCACTTACTGAAGGATAGCATAGCGAGCGAAACGCTTCTAAAGTGTCTATGAAAGAGCTGTATAGAGGTTATAAAAG
>CAUSYJ010000003.1:0-32028 GCA_963535845.1 uncultured Alloprevotella sp. | reverse complement strand
GTTTGCTGCCGTAGTTGTTTATTTTGCACTGGGCTGCAAACCCATCTGTGGCTAATTCTTATAACAAACGATTACAATTATGTCTGATAAATATATAGTTCCCGTAACGGAGAAGGTAATCGACTCAAAGATTCCCGAAGGTCCCGTTGCTGAAAAGTGGACCAATTTCAAGGCTCATCAGAAGCTCGTTAACCCGAAAAACAAACGTAAGCTCGATGTTATCGTCGTAGGTACAGGTCTGGCAGGTGCCAGTGCCGCTGCATCGCTCGGCGAAATGGGCTTCAAAGTGAAAAACTTCTGCATACAGGATTCTCCCCGCCGTGCACACTCTATTGCAGCACAGGGCGGTATCAATGCAGCAAAGAACTATCAGAACGACGGCGACTCTGTTTACCGCTTGTTCTATGACACTGTGAAAGGTGGCGACTATCGCGCTCGCGAAGCTAATGTTTATCGTTTGGCTGAAGTAAGTGCCAGCATCATCGACCAATGTGTGGCACAGGGTGTTCCTTTCGCTCGCGAATACGGCGGCACACTGGCTAACCGCTCTTTTGGTGGTGTGCAGGTGAGCCGTACTTTCTACGCTAAAGGTCAGACCGGCCAGCAGCTCCTTTTGGGCGCATACTCCGCGCTGATGCGTCAGGTACACGAAGGCACTGTTGAGCTCTACACTCGCTATGAGATGCTCGACGTTGTGATGATTGACGGCCGCGCTCGCGGTATCATCGCTCGCAACCTCGTTACTGGCGCAATCGAACGCTTTGCCGCACACTGCGTTATCTTGGCAACGGGTGGTTATGGCAATGCTTACTTCCTTTCTACAAACGCTATGGGTTGCAACTGCTCCGCAGCTATCGCAGCCTACAAGCACGGCGCATATTTTGCCAACCCCGCTTACGTACAGATTCACCCAACGTGTATCCCCGTTCACGGCGACAAGCAGAGCAAACTTACGCTCATGTCCGAGTCGCTGCGTAATGACGGCCGCATCTGGGTACCCAAATTCAAGGAAGACGTTGAGAAGCTCCGCAGCGGAGAACTCAAAGGCCGCGACATCCCTGAGGACCGCCGCGACTACTACCTCGAGCGCCGTTATCCGGCTTTCGGTAACCTCGTTCCCCGCGACGTGGCTTCACGTGCAGCTAAAGAACGCTGCGATGCAGGCTTCGGCGTGAACGGTACAGGCCTCGCCGTATTCCTCGACTTCCAGCAAGCTATCGAAGACTTCGGTCGCGACGCCATCGAAGCACGCTACGGCAACCTCTTTGATATGTACGAAGAAATCACCGATGAGAACCCCTACGAGAATCCGATGATGATCTACCCCGCTATCCACTACACAATGGGTGGTCTGTGGGTTGACTATGAGCTTCAGACAAACATCCCGGGTCTCTTCGCAGCTGGCGAGTGTAACTTCTCTGACCACGGTGCTAACCGCCTCGGTGCATCTGCCCTCATGCAGGGTCTGGCCGATGGTTACTTCGTTCTGCCGTACACCATACAGCACTACCTCAGCGATCAAATCACTGTGGGCCGCTTCACAGGTAAAGAACCCGAATTTGAGAAGGCTGAAGCTAAGGTGAAAGCTCGTGTAGAGCGTATTCTCAATATCAATGGTAAGCGTTCTGTGGATAGCATCCACAAAGAGCTCGGACATATCATGTGGGAATACGTGGGTATGGCTCGTACGAAAGAAGGCTTGCAAACCGCTCTCGATAAGATGGCTGAGCTCAAGAAGGAGTTCGAGAACAATGTCTTTGTTCCGCATATTGACGGCGTAAACATCGAGCTCGAAAAGGCTCTCCGCCTCGAGGACTTCTTCACTATGGGTCAGCTCGTTGCTATCGACGCTCTCAACCGCGAGGAATCTTGCGGTGGTCACTTCCGCGAGGAACACCAGACCGAAGAGGGCGAAGCTAAACGCGACGACCAGGGTTGCTTCTACGTGAGCTGCTGGGAATACCAAGGCGAGGACGCTCTCCCCGTTAAGTATAAAGAGCCGCTCAAATACGAAGCTATCGAAGTTAAGACGAGAAACTATAAAGTCTAATTGATCAGTGACAAGACGAGGTGCGCTTGCACAAACGACTCTGTAGCTACACTCGTTACGATTCACTCGTCACTTAAAAAAGAAATTTCATTATGGCAAAGAATATATCTTTTAAACTAAGATACTGGAAGCAGAATGGTCCTAAGGATGCCGGCCACTTCGACGAGCGCGAAATGAAGGATATCCCCGATGATACCAGCTTCCTCGAAATGCTCGATATTCTCAACGAGCAGCTTGTTGCAGAAGGTCAAGAACCTTTCGTTTTCGACCACGACTGCCGCGAAGGTATTTGCGGTATGTGTTCACTTTACGTTAACGGTACGCCTCATGGCAAAACAGAGCGCGGAGCTACCACTTGTCAGCTCTATATGCGCCGCTTCAAGGATGGCGAAACCATCACCGTTGAGCCTTGGCGCTCTGCTGCTTTCCCTGTTATCAAGGACTGCATGGTAGATCGCTCTGCTTTCGATAAGATTCAAGCAGCAGGCGGTTATATCAGCGTGCGTACGGGTGCTCCTCAGGATGCCAACGCAATCTTGATCGACAAGGATTCAGCCGACGAAGCAATGGACTGCGCCACTTGTATCGGTTGCGGCGCTTGTGTTGCTGCCTGCAAGAACGGTTCTGCAATGCTCTTCGTCAGCTCTAAGCTCAGCCAGTTTGCGCTGCTGCCCCAAGGCCGCGTAGAAGCTGCTAAGCGCGCAAAGGCTATGGTTAGCAAGATGGACGAACTCGGTTTCGGTAACTGCACCAACACGCGTGCTTGTGAAGCCGTTTGTCCGAAGAATGAGACTGTGCTCAACATTGCACGCCTCAACCGTGAGTTTATCAAAGCTAAGCTCGCCGACTAATCCGATGTGATTTCGCCCACGCCCCACCACGCAGTGAGGCTGCGGGCGGTACTCCACAATATCTGGCTGCCACTCATAATTATATATATGAGTGGCAGCTTTTTTTATGGATAAACGCTGTTTTCATCGGTTTCTGAGCACGATGAGAAACTGTGGAAAGTGAGATTTGTGGATACTTCCTTCTCCTCTTTTCAGCAGATTGAGCGGCGCGTGGGGCTTTTTTGTTACTTGTGTTGGAAATTCGTATCTTTGCCTAAACAAATTTTTTAGAATCGTGAAGAAACTCTCTCTCATACTTTTTACGCTCATCGGTGTCCTATTGCTCACACTGGCTGTTCCCCGCGAAGGCAAATTTGTCTTTGAGTATAAGGAGGGAACACCTTGGAAATACGCGCCGCTGATTGCCGATTTTGAATTTCCCATTATCAAGTCGGAGAAAGACATCAATATGGAGAAGGACAGCGTACTGCGAAATTTTCAGCCCTTCTTCAACAAGTCCATCGCAATAGGTCAGCAGCAGGTGAAAGCCTTTGTGGCCGACTATAAAGCTCGCCGCATCCAAGTTCCGGAGAAGTACGCCCGCTATGTGATAGAACAGTTGGAGCGAGTCTACAATACGGGTGTTATGTCGCCTTCGCTGATGGCCGATTTGGTGAGTCATCGCTATCAGAATGTGCATATCGTGGAGGGACAAGATGCCGTGACGCAGTCCACCAGTGCTATCTACACCACGCGCACCGCCTATGAAACCATCATGGGGGCCGACTCGGCGGGCTATCTCCACGACGTGTTGGCACTTTGCAATATCAACAACTATCTCACGCCCAACCTCACATTTGACAAAGCTAAGACAGATGCCGCTCGAGAAGATGCGCTCAACTCCGTGATAACTTCCAGCGGAATGGTGGTGACGGGGCAGCGCGTGATAGATATGGGCGATATCGTCACGCCGCAGTTGAAACTCGTGCTCGACTCCTATGTGCAGGAGAGCGCACGCCGCAACGAGACCAATACGAACCTCTGGCGGCAGATGCCGGGGCAGGCACTCCTTATCTTCATCATTCTGAGTATCTTCCCCCTCTTCCTGCTCATGTTCCAACCAAAGTATATTGAGAACGTGCGTACACTGGCCCTCTTCTATGGGCTTATCTGTATTTTCCCATTTCTGTCCTATATCATGGTGCGGCAGCACTGGTTCAGCGTCTATCTTGTGCCCTACGCCATGGTGCCGCTTTTCGTTCGCATTTTCTTTGATTCGCGTACGGCCACGATGGCCATGCTCACCTCCTTGCTCCTGACATCGATCGGTCTGACGGGTTCTTTCGAGTTTTTCGTTATCGAAAGCATCGTTGGCTTCGTCACGGTCTACGCGTTGCGCGAGATGACCGAGCGCGCCCAGATTCTGCGCATCGCTTTGTTTGTGGTCATTGTTGGCTTCCTTGCTCAGTTTGCCTACGATATGGCTGCCAATACGAGCATCTCCGATTTGGATCATTCGCGCTATGTATATCTCGTTGCATCAGGTGTGGCCCTCCTTTTTGCTTACCCTGTCATGTATCTCATTGAGCGCATCTTTGGCTACACATCGAGCGTGACGCTCATCGAATTGTCCAATATCAATCATCCGCTACTCCGCCGAATGTCGAAGGAGGCACAAGGCACGTTCAACCACTCCATGCAGGTGGGAAACCTCGCAGCGGAGGTGGCCAACAAAATTGGGGCAAGTGCTCAACTCGTGCGTACGGGGGCTCTCTTCCACGATATAGGGAAAATGCTCAATCCGGCTTTCTTCACCGAAAACCAAAGTGGTGTGAATCCTCACGACTCGCTGACCGACCGCGACGATATGGCGAAGGAAGAGCAGTCGGCACAAATCATCATCAGTCATGTGACGCAAGGACTGCAACTGGCAGAAAAAAATAACTTGCCCCAGTCTATTCGCGATTTCATCTCAACCCACCACGGACGCAGTAAGACGGGTTATTTCTACATACAATGGCAAAACAACCATCCAGGCGAAACGCCGCGCGATGAGCTTTTCACTTATCCCGGTCCCAACCCCTTCACACGCGAACAAGCCATCTTGATGATGTGTGATGCGGTGGAAGCCTCCTCTCGCTCCCTCAAGGAATACACCGAAGAAGCTATCAGCGGCCTCGTCAATAAGATTATCGACGGACAGGTGCAGGCGGGCTATTTCCAAGAGTGTCCCATCACGTTCCGCGATATTCAGGATGCCAAACGCGTACTGATTGACAGCCTAAAAACCGTTTATCACACGCGCATTGCTTATCCCGAGCTCAACAAGGATAAGCAGAAAGCGCAAAGCAGTATTTGGCCCCACCTCTTGGGCGGAAATCGCTACTACCATCACAATAAGAATTAGTAATACATCTCTCTAACGCCTCTTCCGAATGAAGAAGTTCTTCCTCCTCTTTATTGCCCTCATCCTGGGCATAGACTTGTCCGCACAGCGACAGGAGTTGTTCGTCACCACTGCCGATTCGGCCCATCCCTATCGTATTCCCGCCATCGCGCATCTCAAGGGGAAACGTCTGCTCTCTGTGACCGACTATCGCCTTTGTGGCGCCGACATCGGTTTTGGTCGCGTTGATCTTCACGGGCGTTTATCACAGGATAACGGCCGTACATGGTCGCCGGAGTACCCCATCATTCGAGGTACGGGCGTGAAGCACGCCGCCGATTGTGGCTATGGCGATGCTGCCATCGTCTCCGCACCCAATGGTCGCGATATCCTGCTGCTCTGCGTTTGTGGCAATACTGTTTACGGCGCGGCCTCCACTACCCGTCAGAATCCCAATCGTGTTGCCCTACTCTATAGTCACGACGGCGGACGCACTTGGTCTGCGCCCGACGACATCACGGAGGATATTTATTCTCTCTTCGATGAGAGCCAGCTCGGTCCTATCCAAAGTCTTTTTATCACCTCCGGCCGCATCTGCCAGAGTCGCACGGTGAAGTTTGGGGAGTACTACCGCCTCTATGCAGCCATCTGCGCTCGTCCCAATGGTAATCGCGTTGTTTATAGCGATGACTTTGGCCGTACATGGAAGCCACTGGGTAGCATCCACATCTCTCCAGCTCCCAAAGGCGACGAAGTGAAATGTGAAGAACTCCCTAATGGCGATGTGGCATTAAGTTCCCGCACCTGGGGCGGCCGTTATTTCAATATTTTCCGCTATCGTGATGCTCGCTCTGCCCAAGGCGAATGGGGTGAAGTGGCCTATTCCAGTGTTGCCAATCAAGGCGTTGAAGCGCAGAAGAACAGTACCAACGGTGGCATCCTGATTGTTCCCGCGCGCCGTACTGCGGACAATCGCAAAACATGGGTTGCCCTTCAGTCTGTCCCTCTCGGTCCTGGCCGCAGCAATGTGGGCATCTACTACAAAGAACTTCCCTCCGCTCATGCCTATTCCTCTCCGGCCGTCCTCGCAGCCAACTGGTCCGGCCCTTATAAAGTGTCGTCAGTAGGTTCGGCCTATTCCGAATTGGAACGCCTCGGCGATGGAAAAATTGGTATCTTCTACGAGGAAACATCCCACAAAGCCGACTACACCCTTGTTTTCAACAGCTTCTCCCTAAGCGAAATCACCAACGGGCGTTTTCGCTAAACTCACACATACATACAAAACGGCGAGGGACTCAATGTCTCCCGCCGTTTTGTATATCTCAACTTGCGCTTTATGGGTAAATCCGTCAGCGCACACTAAGTTCACACATATTCTTTTGCCTCGCGTTTGCCACGCAGTACCGCCAGAGCGTTGCTCGCCAGTGCCAACATTTCGTCCTCACCAGGGTAGCAATACACGGGAGCCAGAAATTCGATGCGCTCCCGCAGGTGTTTCACAACATATTCCGAATGCGCCAAGCCGCCCGTGAGGAGGATGGCATCTACCTTACCGAAAAGCACCGCCCCCTCGGCCACAATGTTCTTTGCCACGTGGTAAATCATCGCGTCCACAATCAGTTTCGCGTGTTCGTCCCCCGCAGCGATGCGCTTCTCAATTTCCTTCATATTGTTAGTGCCCAAGTGCGCCATCAGCCCTGCCTGACCTGCTATGCGCTTTAGGAGTTCCTCCTGCGTAAACCGCCCGCTGAAGCACAGCCTTATGAGGTCAGCCGCCGGCAAACTACCTGCCCGTTCGGGCGAGAAAGGTCCTTCGCCATCCAGTGCGTTGTTGGCGTCCACGGCACGCCCGTGGTCGTGGGCGGCAATACTGATACCTCCACCCAGGTGGCACACGATAAGGCGCAAGTCCTCATATTCCTTTCCCACCTCGTTGGCATAGCGGCGCGCGATAGCCCGCTGGTTGAGAGCGTGCCAAATGCACACACGCGGCATCAGCGGCGAACCGCTCACACGTGCCAGCGGCGAAAGCTCATCCACCACGCCCGGATCGGCAATAAAGCTGCGGCAGTTGGGGATGTCCTTTGCCATTTCCCACGCAATGAGGCAACCCAAGTCGCAAGCGTGTTTGTGGAGCGCTTTGCGTGTGTCGGTCACCATTTTCTCATTCACGGCGTAGATTCCGCCCGCAACAGGTTTTGCCAATCCCCCTCGCGCAATGATGGCATCGAAGTTGAGCGATACATTCATAGCGCGCAGTTCGTCGAGAATCAATTGTTTGCGGAACCCGTATTGGTCGGTTAGTTCGGGATACTGCTCTAATTGTTCCGGCGAATGGTGGATGTTGCGAAGCAACGCAGGTTTCTCATCGAGATATACGGCCACTTTCGTAGAGGTAGAGCCGGGGTTTATCACTAAGATCTTCACGTTCGTATCTTTTTTAGGTGTCGCTACGGCGCAATGCCGCACGGCGACGTCAATTATCGTTGTGGATGGATTTCACAGCCAGTGCCAGACTGTAGTATTTGCTCTCTTTGCTGTCGCCGCGACTGGTGAGCACCACGGGAGCATCGCTACCTTGCAGCATGCAAGCCATATTGGCGTGGGCAAAGAGGGTGACGGCCTTGTAGAACGTGTTGCCCGCTTCTATGTCGGGGAAAACGAGCACATCGGCCGCTCCGTTGATGGGCGAGTGCAGACCTTTGTGTTGGAGCGCTTCGAGCGAGCAACTGGTTTTCACATCGAGCGGACCGTCCACAATACACTGTCCGAAAGTCCCCGCTTGGGCTTCAGCCGTAATCTGCGGATAGTCGACCGTGAAAGGGAAAAATTTCTCGTTCACCTGCTCGGAGCAATGAATCAGTGAAACCCTCGGCGTGTCGATGCCAAAGGCGTGGCACACTCTCACAGCGTAGCGCACCTGTTCGCGGCGTTGCTCGGGCGTGGGATATGGGATGACGGCAGCATCGGTAAAGAAAAGCAAGCGCGGGTAGTTGTCCAACTGCGCACAAGCCAAATGTGTCAGCACGCGTCCCTTGGCAAGGATGCCGTGCTCTTTGTTCAACACGGCGTGGAGTAGGACATCAGTGTTGAGCAAACCTTTCATCAGCACCTGCGCCTCACCGCTGCGCACCAGTGCCACAGCTTTTTCTGCCGCCTCGCGGGCATCGCTGGTCGCCACGAAGCGCACCTCGTTGGCCACAGCTGCGAAGTCGGGGTTTTGGCGCACTTCCTGTTCGCCTCCCACAAAGATAGCCGTCACAAAGCCCTCTCGCGCCGCGCGCAACACGGCATACTGCGTCTCCGCATCCGTGGCGCACACCACGGCCACACTACAACGGCGTCCCTGCTGCTGCAAGTTCTCCGTCAGATCATTGAAATTCAAAATCTTTTCCGCCATACAAATCCAGAGATTGATATTTTGGGGTCAAATATACGGAAAGGCGTGGAATAATTGCACAAAAATTGGGGAAAGATGCAAAGATTTTCTTCCCTTTCTTTATGAGAAGAGGCAGTTCTTGGAGAATTCTGACGAGTCCGACCAGTCCGACAGGTCCGACCCGTCGGAGAACCAACAATAAGTGCCCACCGATCACTCCCCCTCATGGGGGAGCTGGAGGGGGCTTTCTTTTAGTCAAAAATCTTCTTACTTTTTCCCTTCCGTGAGTGGCTCAAAACGGCGCTCGTCTTCCTCCTCTCGCTTGCAAGAAGCCTCTCGCACGTCGCTACAATAAGGCTATCGGCGAACACAATAAGGCTGCCAACTGATAGCCTTATTGTATCGGCCGACACAATAAGGAAACCGACGCACCGCTCAAGGATGTTTTTGTCCGCTTTTGGGCAGAAAATCGCGAAAATAGGGCAGTTTTTGCAGGAAAAAGCCGTTTCGCTCAATGTGTGAAGAGAAATTTTCAGCCAGAATAGGGCGCAGCTTCGATTTTTAGCAGCTGCTGGTGAGCACAGCTTTGTAAAGTTTTAGGGAGGCTGGTGGGGAGATTGTCGGACGAGTCGGACAGGTCGGACGGGTCGGACTGGTCCGAGAATTTGTCGGACTGGTCGGAGGATTGATTGGACTGCTCGGAGGATTTCTTTAGTTTTCTTATTGCTATGTTTGGTTGGCAAAATGGAAAAATGTATCTTTGCGACCCTAAGTTTCAGAACAATTACAATTTAATCAATAAAACCAACATCTTTTTATGACTAAAATTAGACTATGTCTCTCATTGCTGTTGCTGAGTGTGGCCGCGGCAGTGTGGGCAGTAGTACCGCCGTTTCAACCAACTACGTTGGCGAATGGTAAGCCCGTTGACGGCACGCGGTGGTACACGATGACGATCCATAGCAATAAGTTTCAAGTGAGTCGTCAGGCTGCATCGGCCAATTATATCGGTCTGTCCAACCGCACCCTCAACTACGGCGGTCGCGACCTCTGGTGCTTCGTGGGCAATGCTACCAGTGGCTATCAGATTTATAATGCCGCTGGCGGAAAACTCGTGGCGCCTACAGCGATGAAGGGCAACACCGGTGATCAGTCGTATGCTATTGTAAGTTCTGAAGTACCTGTGGGTTATACCGACCTGTGGAAGTTTGAACAGAGCGGCGACCTCACATCGACAACCACAACCCCCGTCTATATCGAACAGTTTGGCAATAGTAAAGCCCTCAACAATCGTGAGGGCAAGTTGGCTTTCTGGGATGGCGGAAAAGACCACGGTTCTACTTTCCTCATTGAGGAAACCGATATGAAGGTGCTCAACTTCGGTACAGCTTTTGGGCGTTGGACGGCTTCTAATGCGCAGAAAACTTACCACTCTCGCTGGAGCAGCACGTCTACTGACCCCGGCTTCACGCTCTCTGCCCCGAAGAACGATATGTATCTGGTGAATGGCAAACCCCATCTCCACCTCACTACGTTCACTCTCACCGCAACCCAGGATTGGGACATCACCGCCTATGGTATGACGTTCACGGGTTTCAGTGGTACTTCCTCCACGCGTGCGGCAGCTACGGTGACCCCCGCGGGAGCTACGGCTGTGTCCTGCACCGCCAGCAATAGCGCAGAAGTGCACTTGGCAGGTCTCACCTCCACTCCGACGTTCACCGTGAGCGCAGGTGCTATAGAACCCGCCGACTTCTACGTTGTGCTTCACAAAGCCCTCAGTCGCCACCCCTTTGTGGCCACTACAATTGTGGGCAACAACTTTGCAGAAGGTACGCGCTGGTACACCCTCAAGTTTAAGAACACCACGCTGGCAGCCGCTGCCACCGATGGTAGCATTCAGTTAGCGCCCGTTTCGATTGGTGCAACAACCACCAGTTTGCCCGCCCAGCCCGACAACCAACTCTGGTGCTTCGTGGGCAGTGAGACACAGGGCTATACAATATATAATAAGGCGCTCGGCACTACGAAAGCTCTCGTTGCCACAGCTCCCGCTACAAACGGAGCAGAGGCGCGTGTGGAAGTGTTGGCCGGAAATGCGAAGAGCCATACTTGGTGGTTCTCTTCCTCAACGAACCTGACTTCCGCCTATACGGAACCCGTCTATATGCAGTTGCAAAACGCCAACGGCTATGCGCTGAACCTGAACGAACAAACGCAAAAAATCTCTTTCTGGACTGGAGGCAAGGATGCAGGCTCTACGGTGCTCATCGAAGCCGCTTACAACACCCAACTCTCTTATGCGCTCGATGGCGACCACGGTACGTTCTATCGCGACGATAAGAAAACTACGGGACAGAACTGGAACACCTATCTGATTTCTACACAGACCGATCCCGTTGTTACGCTGGCCAATGCGAGCAACAAAAACAACATCGGATTCATCAATACGACGACGCCGAAGACGGTGAAAATTGCTGGCAATAGCTTCAAGGATTACACGCTCTCCGCAAGCGAGGGCTATGTGATCACGGGCTATTCATTCACGTTTAAGGCCGAAAATGGCAGCACGGGCGTGAAGGACGTCACTACCTCAAAGACCGCTACGGCTACTGCCGCAACGGCTGAAAATTTCAGTGTGACGGGTTTGAACTTACAATCAGTTCCGTTTCAAATCACTTCGGGTATGGCGCTCGTTCAGAACCTCCGCATCACGGTTGTTCCAGCATCTGTTGAGGCAGATAAGCAGCTAACAGCCGCCAACGCCAAATATAAGACCGCTTTAGTCTTTGACAACACCAAGTCAGAACCAGGTTATCGCATCCCCGCTTTGGGTCAGGCTGCCGATGGTAAGCTTTTCGTGGCAGTAGACCTTCGCCGCACCGGTGCCGATATTGGTATGGGCAACGGCCATAATGATGTGATTATGAAAACCAGTAGCGATGGCGGACAGACTTGGGATGCCGACTTCCAAACCATTGCTGCTGGCGACCAGAACCAGCCTCATTCTTCAAAGAAATGGGACTACAGTTTCGGCGATCCCTCCATCGTTGTTGATCGCAACAATGCGCAGAACGTGCTCGTTATGTGCGTGGGCGGACATACCTCTTTCTTTGACGGACAATACAATGAACCGCAGCACGTTGTACGTCTTCGCAGTACGAACGGCGGACAAACTTGGACGGCCGACTCGCTGACTTACCAAATCTATAATCTGACGAAGGACGGTGCAGGTGGTGTGACCAACTCTCTCTTCCTCACCAGTGGAAAGATCATGCAGAGCCGCTATATCAAGCAGGGCGATTACTACCGCCTTTATATTGCTTATCCCACCAATAATACGCGACAGAACGCCACCTTTGTGATTTACTCCGACGACTTTGGTGCGACATGGAAGCTCTTGGGTAGCAAAGCACAGTTGCCGAGCACGGGTGCCGATGAGTCGAAGGTGGAAGAACTTCCCGATGGTAGCGTTCTGGTGAGCGTTCGTAACCGTGGCTCTCTGAGTCGTGGCTTCAGCCTCTTCACTTATACCGACATCGCCAAAGGTGAAGGCAACTGGGACTTCCAGACCAATGCAACAGCAATGAATAACGCGGTGAACAATGTGAACGGCGAAATCCTCATCGTTCCAGCACGCCGCGTGAGCGACAATAAGCAGCTCTTTGTGGCACTGCAGAGTATCACACTCTCCACCCGTCGTGAGAAAGTGGGTGTCTACTTCAAAGAATTGGCAACCTATTCCGACTACTCCACGGCTGCCGCTCTGGCCAATGGTTGGACAAAGGGAATGCAGGTGAGCAATATTGGCTCGTGCTACACGGGTATGGAGCTGCTCAACAATGGCACTATTGGCTACATCTACGAAGAAGATGCGCGTGGCGGCCTGGGTGGCTACAACATCCTGTTTAAGCAAATTCCGCTGGAGGACTTGACCAATGGCCAGTATGTCCTTGACCGCAACAGTTCTCGTGCTCCCTATGTGAAGCAGGCAGCAGAAGCTCTCCGCGCTCGTATGACAACGATGCAGAGCAGCAATGGAAACTATGTGGGGATGGTGAAGCCCGAAAGCGTGGCTTCGCTCGCCACGAAGGTGAGTGCCGCAGAAACGGCAGCTACTACCGCTGAGGCAACGCCCAATGAGACCAACGCGTTTGCAGCTCAACAGAAAATTGCTACAGCCTATGATGCGCTCTACAATGAAGTGGAGAAAATCGAACTGCAAGACGGTGGCTGGTATCGCCTCACAAACAAGTTGAAGAGCACAGCGGCACTGGCCACTGATGGTACAAACTTGACGCAGGCTTCCACTACGGATGCTGCCACCAACCTCAACCTGCTGTTCCAGTTCCGCAAGACGACCGATGGCGCATGGCTGGTGAAGAACGGCAACTACCAGGTGTTTGTGAAGCCAACGCCTGCTGTCTACACCGCAGCCCCTGTGACCGCCAACGAAGCGGAGGCCGGCAAGTACAAAGTAGTGTCGAACATAGAAGGTCTTAGCTACTTGCAGAGCTTGAACCCCACGGACGGTGGCAAACCGGCTATCCATGCCGACAACTCGGGTTCTATCGTGGCGTGGACTACCAGTTCGGATGCTTCGCTTTGGTACATCGAACCCGTGACCACTTGGACGCTCTCGTCCTCTCGTCCCGATGGCGAAAACCAGGCTTATGCTACGGCTTATATGCCTTTTGCTTACACCCTGGAAGGTACGGATGCTGTGGCCAACCTCGTTACGCTGGCGGCTGATAATCGCACTGTAAAACTCGAGGCTTGCAACGGTACAGTGCCCGAAGGCACTGGCGTCTTGTTGCTCAACCACAATTTGGGACAACTGAACATGACGCTCAACATTGCTCCAACGGCAGCTCCGCTCACGCAGGAAAATGCGCTGCAAGGTACTTACCTCCGCAAAGATATCTCGGCCAATGATTATGAGAAGTTCTACGTTCTCAGCATCCATCCCACAAAGAAAGTGGCAGGCTTCTACTATGTTCGCCCAACAGCCCCCGAAGCTACGGGCACAGCCACAAAGGCAACATTAGCTCCCAACAAAGCTTATCTCCCCGTATCGAACGCATCGGGCGTGCGTGAGTTCTTGCCCATCTCCTCAGACGAGACAACGGGCATCAGCAATGCCGCTATCTCCACCGACCTCGCACCGCAGATCTTCGACCTCCAAGGCCGTCGCATCTCCCAGAAAGCCCTCCAAAAGGGCGGTGTGTACATCGTCAATGGTAAGAAAGTGGTGTTCTAAACAATTGAAAATATCGCAGGATGAGTAAGGCTTTTCAGCCTCCTAAATCTTATCCGCCCCCTCTCTAAAAAAGCGGTCAGCGCGTTCGTTGCGTTGGCCGCTTCTCTTGTTTTTTGCCGTCCCCTCACGGAGAGATGCCTGCTGCTCCTTCAAGCTTTTATGGGGTTGATTATTATTTCTTTCCAATAATAATTCGTACTTTTGCACCCCGAAAAGAAACGGCAGGCGAGAATAGTCCCGTAAAGCCGTAAATATCAGATAAAAGAAAATATGACAGACATTCGTAACATCGCCATCATTGCCCACGTTGACCACGGTAAGACAACGCTCGTGGACAAGATGCTGCTTGCCGGAAACCTCTTCCGCGAAAACCAGCCCACGGGTCAACTAATCCTCGATAATAATGAGTTGGAACGAGAGCGAGGTATCACCATTCTCTCCAAGAATGTCTCTATCAACTATAAAGGCACTAAAATCAATATTATTGATACTCCGGGCCACTCCGACTTTGGTGGAGAGGTGGAGCGCGTACTCAATATGGCCGACGGCTGTATCTTGCTCGTCGATGCCTTTGAGGGCCCGATGCCTCAAACGCGCTTCGTGCTCCAAAAAGCCTTGCAGATCGGACTGAAGCCTATCGTGGTAGTCAACAAAGTGGACAAACCCAACTGCCGCCCCGAAGAAGTGTACGAAATGGTATTCGACCTCATGTGCGACCTTGATGCTACTGAGGAACAGCTCAATTTCCCCGTTGTGTATGGTTCGGCCAAAAACAACTGGATGGGAGCTGACTGGCGCACGCCGACGGATAATATCAACTACCTGCTGGACGAGATTCTGAAAGAAATACCGGCTCCTCCCATGAATGAGGGAACGCCGCAGCTTTTGATTACAAGTCTCGACTACTCCAATTATACGGGACGTATCGCCGTGGGACGTGTTCACCGCGGCACGCTGCAGGACGGCATGAACGTTACGATTGTTCATCGTGACGGTTCACAAGAGAAAACAAAGATCAAAGAGCTCCATACCTTCGAGGGTATGGGACGCAAGCGCACCGACGAAGTGCATTGCGGCGATATTTGTGCTATCATCGGTTTGGAGAATTTCGAAATTGGAGATACCATCTGCGATTTCAACGAACCTGAAGCGCTCGAGCCCATCGCTATCGACGAACCCACCATGTCTATGTTGTTCACCATCAACGATAGTCCGTTCTTCGGTAAAGAAGGGAAATTCTGCACCAGTCGCCACATCAACGACCGTTTGCAACACGAATTGGAGAAAGACCTTGCTTTGCGCGTCAACCAAATCGACGCCGACAAATGGCTCGTTAGTGGGCGCGGTGTGCTCCATCTTTCTGTCCTCGTCGAGACCATGCGCCGCGAGGGCTACGAACTACAGGTGGGTCAGCCACAGGTGATCTATAAAGAAATCGACGGTAAGCGTTGCGAACCGATTGAGGAACTGACCATCAATGTGCCCGAGGAATTCAGCTCTAAGATGATCGACATGGTGACCCGCCGCAAGGGCGAGATGACCAGTATGCAGAACCTGGGCGAGCGCGTGGATATAGAATTCAATATCCCCTCTCGAGGCATCATCGGCCTGCGTACCAATGTGCTTACAGCCAGTCAGGGCGAAGCCATCATGGCTCACCGTTTCAAGACCTATGAGCCGTTCAAGGGTGAGATTCAGCGCCGCACCAATGGCTCAATGATATCTATGGAAAGCGGTACGGTATTCGCCTACGCCCTTGACAAACTACAGGATCGTGGCCGTTTTTTCATCAATCCGCAGGACGAAGTGTACGCAGGACAAATTGTGGGCGAGCACGTCCATGACAAAGACCTCGTTGTGAATGTGACAAAGGCCAAACAGCTCACCAATGTCCGTGCCTCCGGTACTGACGAGAAGGCGCGCATCATTCCGCCCATCGTGTTCAGTTTGGAAGAAGCTCTCGAATATATTAAAGAGGACGAATTTGTTGAAGTTACGCCGAAGTCGATGCGTATGCGCAAGATGATCCTCGACCACCTGGCACGCAAGCGCGCTAATAAGAGCGAAGAAGAGTAGTAGTTAGCCGCCAAGCCTCTCCCTCCTTTTTCGAGTCAAGAGCGAACTTCGGCATTTCTACATATAACAATAACGACGCTCCAGCCTATTTCTGGACCGCCTACAATCCTTATCCGCAATGTCTTCCCATAGGCATTGCGGATTTTTTGTGAGCTATTGCAGATGAGAATAAGTTAGCACGGCAATAGCTATGATGTGAAGAGCGAAAAAATAGGGGAGGTGATCACCACGTCATCACTATTTCTGAATAGATCTTAAGAAGCTTCAGGAAATGAAGCTTTGGTGAAGATTTTCTGAAGCCTCTTATCGACGCTGTATTTTTATAATCAGTGATTTACAGTAGATAATGAAGTTTCTGAAGCTTTTTTCAAAAACTTCTTAGCGAGGAAGTGGAAAAGCAATAAAGCAAGTCGTCAATATCCTTATTGCGTTTGAGAATACAATAAGGCTGTCAGTTCACATCCTTATTGCGTCCGCCCACGCCCTTATTGCATCCACCCCCTTCTGCAATGTTGCGTGCTCACCCACTGTCCCCAGCGGGGACATACCATGCTTAACCGCGGGTGATGCCCGAAGGGCGAACCCGTGGACAGACAACAGCACAACTCTCCGACGCCGGCGGCGTCGCACAGCACTCACCACTGTTCGTGCGAGCTTTTTCTCTCCACCTTTTCAGTGCGGCGGCGTCCTGCACGACAAAGATGAGAAAAGGTTCTTCTTATGTTATTCTTTAGTTAGAATATGACTTTATAAAATGAAGAAGCCCCCAAGTATGCTGTCTGTCGACGCGCCTGGGGGCTTATTATAGCTTCTTATACATCTAAATATTTCTTTCTGACGCAAAGATATTTTCTTATTTCATTCATCAATGCTTAGAACTCTCTTGTGGCCACTTCGAGCCATGCGCGATGGGCGGGGTCGGAGAGGAGAGGGAGTAGTCGGCGGCGCACTTCGGCGTGGTAGTTGTTGAGCCAGCAGATTTCTTCGGGCGTGAGCATTTCGCGTACGATGGGGCGCAGATCGATAGGGCAGAGTGTGAGTGGTTCGAACCGACAGAAATGGCCAAACGGGGTTTCGCCATCGTCGACAACGAGGAGCGTGTTCTCTATTCGCACACCAAACTTACCCGACACATAGAGACCAGGTTCGTTCGTGATGGTCATGCCCGGACGGAAACCAACGAGGGTGCAGTTGCGCACGTTTTTCCGTATCTGATGAGGCCCTTCGTGTACACAGAGGTGAGCACCCACGCCGTGTCCTGTTCCGTGTCCGAAGTCGTACCCCTCCTGCCACATAGCGCGGCGCGCGGCATAGTCGAGTTCCAGTCCGGTAGTGCCGATGGGAAAACGCGCCGACGAAAGAGCAATGTGGCCTTTCAGTACGAGCGTGTACACTCTCCGCTCCTCATCGGTGAGCGGTCCGCACGGCAGCGTCCGCGTGATGTCCGTAGTGCCGTCTACATACTGTGCGCCGCTGTCGAGGAGTAAAAGGCCCCCTCCATCAATAGGCGCATTGGTGGTTTCGTCAGCTTCGTAGTGGACGATAGCCCCATGCGGGCCGTAGGCCGCAATGGTGCTGAAACTTAGTCCGCAGAACTTTTCTTCTTTGCTTCGTTCTGCTGTTAGTTCTTTATCGATGCGCAGTTCGTCCCACGCATCATTGTTGCTACGGGTTTCCCATTTCTCCAAAAATCTAATCATGGCGCAGCCGTCTTTCTCCATGGCTCTTCTGAATCCCTGCTGTTCGGCAGGTGTTTTGATGGCGCGGAGCATGGGAACAGGAGAAGAGACAAAGGGACATCTCGACTGGGTGGATACCGCAGCGTGCATGACCAGAACATTGGTTTCATGGGGCAGAGCGATACCGCCTTTCTCTGTTTGGAACGCGTCTTTCCAACCATCGTAGGGACGTACTTCTATGTGATTTTCTTGGAGATATTCGCTGACGGTAGGCGTGAGTTGGTGTTCATCCACGAAAAGCACGCTGTTTCCCTTACGGCGCAGGAGCAGATAACTCATGAAGACGGGGTTAAACTCGATGTCGTCGCCTCTCAAATTGAGCGTCCAGGCGATTTCAGAGAGATCCGAGAGCAGAAGTGCCTGCGGTTCGCTTTCTTTTATGTTTTTCCAGATGAGTTCTATCTTTTCATCGACTGACAGACCTGTATACTCCAGCGGTTGCAATACGAGGGGGCGTCGCGGCAGGGCAGGACGATTCGTCCAGAGTTCGTCGAAAGGATCTTCCGCCGCAGCTGTGAGTTGGTAGGAAGCATCCTCCAGCAAATCCGTGTATTCAGCCATCGTTATTGTGCCGCCGAAACAGCCCACTGTGGCACGTGCAGGCAGTTGGGCGCAGAGCCATTCTTTCAGAGTCGGCACACCCTCATCGCCATCCCGCATGAGTTGGAATGGCGTTCCCTCAAGCTGTTCCGCCGCCTGCAACCAGTAGCGAGAATCTGTCCAAAGTGCCGCAGCATCCTTAGTGACCACAGCGATACCCGCCGAGCCCGTGAAGCCCGTGAGCCATTCCCGACACTTCCAATGGTCGGCCAGATATTCAGAATTATGAGGGTCGGCAGTAGGAATGATAAAAGCCTGGAGCGCATTGTGGCGTTCCATCCAGTTGCGCAGAGCGTCGACGCGCTTTGTTATGATTTCGTTGAGCATGATGATTTTGTGAAAGCATTTGTTAGGTGGCAGAGAGGTTCTCTGCCTTACTTTTTCATGCCGAAGTTACGATTTTTTAAATCAAAACGACAAAAGCGCAAATCCTTTTGGCCTTTCGATAAGAAAAATTAGAGTATTCCTTGTGAAAGTCCCGAAAGAATTTGGTACTTTTGCGGTATCTACAAATAGGAGCAGAAATGCTCATCTTTTGAACGAACAAATTTTTTAATTTATACACCAATGGCATATTTAAGTAATGAGAAACTGGTCATCGTCGGTGCTGGCGGTATGATTGGTTCAAACATGGTGCAGAGCGTCTTGATGCTCGGCTTAACTCCCAACGTTTGTCTGTATGACATCTTTGAACCGGGTCTCCACGGTGTAGCTGACGAAATCGCTCAGTGCGGTTTCCCTGGTGCAAACATCACATGGACAACTAACCCCGAAGAAGCTTTCACAGGCGCAAAGTATATCATCTCTTCAGGTGGTGCTCCCCGCAAGGAAGGCATGACTCGTGAGGACCTCCTCAAGGGCAATTGCAAAATTGCAGCTGAGTTCGGCGATTTCATCAAGAAGTACTGCCCCGACGTAAAGCACGTTGTGGTGATCTTCAACCCCGCTGACGTAACAGCTCTGACGGCTCTGATCCACTCCGGCTTGAAGCCCAACCAGCTCACCTCTCTCGCAGCGCTCGACTCTACTCGTTTGCAGCAGGCTTTGGCTCTCGAGTTCGGCGTTCAGCAGGACAAAGTGACAGGCGCTCATACTTACGGTGGTCACGGCGAGCAGATGGCCGTTTTCGCATCTCAGGTGAAGGTAGACGGTAAGCCCCTTTGCGAGATGGGTCTCTCTGACGAAAAGTGGGAAGACATCAAGCACCGCACGGTTCAAGGCGGTTCAAACATCATCAAGCTTCGTGGCCGTAGCTCTTTCCAGAGCCCCGCTTACAACGCTGTTAAGATGATTGAAGCTGCAATGGGTGGCGAGAAGTTCACCTTGCCCGCAGGCTGCTACGTAAACCACGACGCGCTCGGTTTCAAGAACGTGATGATGGCTATGCCTACAACGATCGACGCTACGGGCGTACATTTCGTTGAGCCGAAGGGTACTGCCGACGAATTGGCAAGCTTGCAGAAATCTTACGAGCATCTTTGCAAGATGCGCGACGAGATTGTTGAGCTCGGCATCATTCCTCCTGTAGCAGAATGGAAAGAAATGAATCCGAATCTCTAATCCGCGATTCAATTCATTAAAGATAGAAGGGACACGCTTCGGTGTGTCCCTTTTTTGTGTTCTTTTGTCAGAAAAAGCGATTGTTGTGCGAACTGGCTCAATACTGCCCATGAGCGCGATCTGCTGCGGCGCGAAAAATATCCTTATTGTGTCAGCTGACGCAATAAGGATGTCAGCTGACAGCCTTATTGTATTTTCAAACGCAATAAGGATATTTTTGAGGACATATAAGCAGAGGCGGAATCTGCCTTTTTTGCTCGTTTTTTGAGCGAATAAAAACTACTTTTATATTATATGCCTCGAAAAGAAATAAATTGTTTTGTTGTGTGTAAGCAAAAGTGTACATTTGTGCACTTAATCGCAAAAATTACCTAACTAATATTCAAATACCTAAACCAAATTATAATGAAAAGAAACCTTTACCTGTTCTTTTTCCTGATGGCGGTGCTTTTTGCTCCCCAAGCTATGGCGGGCACTTTCCCAACCATCAGTACCAGCAGCAAAACTGTCTGGTATTACCTTCGCTTTACCAAAGGCGACTATGTGCTGACGGGCTCCTCCGTTGGTCAGCCTTGTATCGCGAGTTTCGCAGCTCGGCGCGAATACCAGCTGTGGAAAGTGGAGGGCACAAGCGCACAAGGCTACACGCTCACCAATCAACTCGGTCAGACACTGACCTATGCTGGTAGATCTTCGGGGTCAGAACTCTATTGTGCCAACGCTGCCAGCAACAATTCTCGCTTCGATATTCCCACATTTCAGGGCGAACTGACCCTCAAGCCCCACGGCGAAACGGGCAACCTTTGTGTCAATGTTTGGGGCGGTATGGGGCTTGGTAATCCTATCAAATTCTATTCTCCCGGCGATGCCAACTCCGTAGTGGCTTTTGTGGAAGAAAAGAACTTGAACTCTACCAGTGCCACCCTTCCCCTTATTCCTTACCCCGCTTCCGTAGTGAAGAGCGAAGGAACATTGCTCGTGAATACGCTCAAAGGAATTGTGGCCACAGGCGACTCCCTCAAGATGCTCGCCCAGACCTTTGCCGATGACCTGCAACACGCTTCAGGCATCGCTTTGCCTACCCTCGAACAGCAACCCACTACTGGTGCGGGACAGAACAGCCCCGCCGTTACGCTTGCCATTAACTCTGCGCTCGGTCAGGAAGCCTACCGACTGACAATCAAGGCCGACGGCGTAAAGATTGAAGGTGGTGCATACGGTGGGGTCTTTTATGCACTACAAACCTTGCGGCAGTTGTTGCCGCGCAGCATCTATGGTAAGACGCTCGACAATAAATCAGCTTGGACACTGCCTTATCTGACCATTCAGGATGCCCCACAACTTGGCTACCGCGGCTTTCAGCTCGATGTGTCGCGCCATTTCTTTACGAAAGAAGAAGTGGAAAAACTCCTCGATGCGGCTTCTGTTTACAAACTCAATCGTTTCCACTGGCATTTGACCGATGATCAGGGCTGGCGCATTGAGATTCCCGAATATCCGCGCTTGACCACCGTTGGCGCAGTGCGCAATCGCTCACTGACGCTCAACGACCCAAGTAAGGGCGTTGACTTCTTCGACGACACCGAGTACGGACGCGGCTGTTTCTACACCCTCAACGATTTGCGTGAGATTGTGGACTACGCTCGTGCCCGCAATATCGAAATTATCCCCGAAATTGATATGCCGGGCCACATGGTGGCTGCCGTAGCGGCTTACCCCTGGCTGTCGTGCGACTCAACGAAGCACTACACGGTGCGCGCTGAGAAAGGTATCAGCACCGACGTTCTCAACGTGGGCGACGACCGCGTGATCGATTTCTTGAAGTGCGTGCTTGGCCACGTCGTTGACGTGTTCCCCAGCCGCTACATACACCTTGGTGGCGACGAATGCCCCACCACCGTTTGGCGTACTAACAAGCAATGCCAAGACCGCATTAAAAACGAAGGTCTTAGTGGTGTTGAAGAACTCCAGCCCTGGCTCGTTGAAACCCTCGGCACTTGGCTCAAGACAGAACACGGCCGCGACGTGGTAGTGTGGGACGAACTTATCAACCATTGGAAAAATTCGTACACAGTCAAGCCCATCGTGATGGCATATTCTTCGCCCGAGCGCATCAAAGCATCTGTGGCGAAAGGTTTCACCAGTATCTTCGCACCCACCTTCCCGCTCTATTTCGACATCTTGCAGGTGTCGCCCGCTCAAACCGAGATCGACGCCCCCTACATTGGTGGCTACGGCGACGGATACGTGAACAGCGTTGACAAAGTTTACAACGTGAACCCTATGGCTATGGTGAGCGGCAAGGAGAAGCTCCTGCTCGGTGCGCAAGCCTGTCTCTGGACGGAGAGTTGCAACAACAATGCTGCTGCCGAGTATCAGCTCTATCCGCGCTTGCTGGCTCTCAGCGAAATGTCTTGGTTGCCGCAAGCAAAGCGCCGTTTCACTGATTTCTACCTCCGCTTGCAAACCCACGCAGCTTTGCTCGATACACTCAAAATCACTTACGCAAAACATTTCTTTGAGACACCGCGACAAACGGCTGCTGAAAAGGCATTGACCGAAGCCGACACACTGTTGGCGCAGAGCCATCCAGGCGCAGTGGGCTACCCCGCACAAACCGACTTCAACCTTTTGCAGGCGGCTGCCAACGCTTTCCGTGCCGACACAGCCAATGTGGCCAACCTCGCAGCCCTCACGCAGCAGATTGCTAACTACAAGAAAGCCGACGTGAAGTTCCCCGAGGCAGGCAAGGTTTATCAGCTCGTGAGCGCGTCTACTTACTATCGTAAACGCTTTGCAGGTTCTACGCTCTATACTGTAGGTGATAATCTGAAAATCCATTACACGCCGCAGACAGAGCCCGAAGAGCTCTTCCTCTTCCAGCCGCAGCAGCGCGGAGGCTATGTGCTCCGTTCGGTTTTCAACGGAAAGAAACTCCAACTTGCCAATGTAGATGCGAAAGCAGCTTTGAACGCCAAGGATTCCACCGTTGTGTTCGTGCGCAAAGCCATGACAGCCACCGCTCCCTACGACTATCAGGCCGGTGTCCTGAATCTGCGTAGCAACAAGGGCGTTCTCTCTGTGAATGTAGCCGGTTTTGCCACAACAGGCACCGACTCTGCTCTCTGCTATCCAGGTTGCTGGCGCATCGTGGAGGTTACGGATTTCACGGCGCAGCTTCAAGGTCTTGTCAACAAGGCAAACCGCATTCTCTCCAATAGTCGTCCGGGCGAAGTGGGCGAACCTACCGCCGAAGCCCTCAACTTCCTCCGCTCCTCCGTGGTTGATCCTGCTACGGCCGATGTGGCTGCAGGCAGCGTGAGCCGTGAAACTTTCCAACGCTATACAGACCTCTACGAGCAGTACAGCAAAATGAAACGCACCTCTGTGCTCGACGGCTTGAGCAGCGACTACTATTATTACATCCAAAACGGCTATTTCACCGCACAATATGCCGCTGGCGATGCCGTTGCTAAGGAAGTGAAATCCAAAACCCTCGTGGAGAACAACGATAGCTATCTCTGGGTGATTGAGAAGCAAGCTAACGGTTCGGTACGCCTGCGCAATAAATTGACAAATACTTATGCCTATGTGCCCTCTTCAGCTGTCGACCAGAGTGTCAAGCTGGGGCAGGCTTATTCATGGGATTTGAAACTCGTCACTACGGACCAAGGCAACGAAGCCATCGCAATCGTTGTTCCGAATGCGCAGAACGGTTGGTACACAAATGTGAACACCTGGAAGTATGTCCTGCTGAAACCCTACACTTGGGGCGCAAGCGTTTGGAACTTTGTGCGCAAGGGCAAGACAACAGGTATTGAAGCTCCCACCGTGCAGACTGAAAAAGAAAATAAGATCTACGACCTGCAAGGCCGCCGCGTATTGACGCCCACTTCTGGCGTTTACATCATCAACGGCGAAAAGGTTGTGAAATAACACGAGAGCCACAAGGGTCATCACCGCCTTTGAACGGTGATGGCACCCATAAGGCTACCGATTTCTCCCATAAGGGCGTTGGCTGACACAATAAGGCTGTCAGCTGGCGCCCTTATTGTATCCGCAGGTTTCCTTATTGCGTCAGCCAGCAGCCTTATTGTATTTTTCGGCCGCCTTATTCTGTGGGGTAAAATCTCGCTTGGAAGGCAGCGAAGCGTAAGAAAGTTGGGACATACAATAAGCGCGTGTCTGAAAATCGTTGATTATCCTTTTGCTTTGTGCAGGCTTTCAAGTAATTTAGCCCCCAAATAACAAAACGCGATAATCAGAATGGATTATAACTTTAGAGAAATCGAGAAAAAATGGCGCGAACAATGGGCCAAGGATAAGACGTATCACGTTGAGATAGATGCGTCGAAACCCAAGTTCTACGTATTGAATATGTTTCCCTATCCCTCTGGTGCTGGGCTTCATGTGGGGCATCCGCTGGGCTATATCGCCAGCGACATCTATGCTCGCTACAAGCGGCAGAAGGGTTTCAACGTGCTGAATCCCATGGGCTATGATGCCTATGGTTTGCCCGCTGAACAATATGCCATTCAGACGGGGCAGCATCCGGCAGTGACCACGGAGAAGAACATTGCCCGCTATCGCGAACAGCTTGACAAGATTGGTTTCAGCTTCGACTGGGACCGCGAGATACGCACCTGCGACCCGCAGTACTACCACTGGACGCAATGGGCCTTTACCAAAATGTTCAATTCGTTCTATTGCAACAAATGCCAGGCAGCACAGCCTATCGAACACCTCACGGCCCACTTTGCCGAAAAGGGAACGGCCGAGCTGGATGTGGCTCAGAGCGAAGAACTCAGTTTCACGGCTGAGGAATGGAACAGCTACGACAGCGTGAAGCAACAGCAAGTGTTGATGAACTACCGCATCGCCTATCTGGGCGAAACGATGGTGAACTGGTGTCCGGCCCTCGGAACGGTGTTGGCCAATGATGAAGTGGTCGATGGCGTTAGCGAGCGCGGCGGTCACCCCGTGGTGCAACAGAAGATGAAGCAATGGTGCTTGCGCGTGAGTGCATACGCTCAACGCCTGCTCGACGGTCTCGACACGATTGATTGGAGCGATTCTATCAAAGAAACACAGCGCAACTGGATTGGCCGTAGCGAAGGCACGGAAATGCAGTTCCGCATCAAGGGACAAGAAGAGCCCGTCACGATTTTCACCACGCGCGCCGACACTATCTTCGGTGTGACGTTCATGGTGTTAGCACCCGAGAGCGAACTCGTGGAGCGTCTGACCACGCCCGAGCAGCAAGCCGCTGTCAAGGAATATGTTGAGGCCACGAAGAAGCGCACCGAACGCGAGCGCATCGCCGACCGCCGTGTGACAGGTGTGTTCTCAGGCTCGTATGGCATCAATCCGTTCACCGGTGCAGAAGTGCCCGTGTGGATCAGCGACTATGTGCTGGCTGGCTACGGCACGGGAGCCATCATGGCAGTACCCGCGCACGACAGCCGCGACTACGCCTTTGCGCGCCACTTCAACCTGCCCATCATCCCGCTTATCGAAGGGGCTGATGTGAGCGAGGAAAGTTTCGATGCTAAGGAGGGAACTGTTACCAACAGTCCTGCCGCTGGCACTGAGAGCCTCGAAGGCTTCAGTCTGAACGGTCTGACGGTGAAAGAAGCCATCGCCGCTACCAAGGAGTTTGTCACCGCTCACAACCTGGGCCGTGTGAAAATCAACTATCGCCTGCGCGACGCCATCTTTAGTCGTCAGCGTTATTGGGGCGAGCCATTCCCCGTTTACTACAAGGACGGTATGCCGCAGATGATTCCAGAAGATTGTCTGCCCATCCTGCTCCCCGAAGTGACAAAGTTCCTCCCCACCGAAACCGGTGAGCCTCCATTGGGCAACGCCACCCGTTGGGCGTGGGACGAAGAGCACCGCTGCGTTGTTGAAAACGCTAAAATCGACAACAAAACCGTTTTCCCCATCGAACTCAGTACGATGCCCGGCTTTGCAGGCAGTTCGGCCTATTACCTCCGCTATATGGATCCCCGCAACGATAAAGCCCTTGTGGACGAAAAGGTGGATGCCTATTGGCGCAACGTGGATCTCTACGTGGGCGGTTCGGAACACGCTACCGGCCATTTGATCTACAGCCGATTCTGGAACAAATTCCTCCACGACAACGGCGTGAGCTGCGAGGAAGAACCCTACCGCAAACTCGTGAATCAAGGAATGATTCAGGGCCGCTCAAATTTTGTGTACCGCATCAAGGACACCAACACGTTTGTGAGCCTCGGACTCAAGGATAAGTATGAGACAACGCCCCTCCACGTGGATGTAAACATCGTTGAGAACGACATTCTCGACACCGAAGCCTTCCGCAAATGGCGCCCCGAGTTTGAAACGGCCGAATTTGTGCTGGAGGACGGCAAATATGTATGCGGCTGGGCAGTAGAGAAAATGAGTAAGTCGATGTTCAACGTAGTGAACCCCGACGACATCATTGAGCGCTACGGCGCGGACACCCTCCGCCTCTACGAGATGTTCCTCGGCCCGATCAGTCAGAGTAAGCCCTGGGACAGCAACGGCGTTGACGGCTCCGCTCGATTCTTGCGCCGCTTCTGGAACCTCTTTGAAACCATCGAAGAGACAGCGCCCACGAAGGATAACCTCAAGAGCCTCCACAAGCTCATCAAGAAAGTGAGCGAAGACATTGAGGAATTCTCCTACAACACAAGTATTCCGGCCTTTATGGTAGCCACAACGGAGCTGGGACAGCAGAAGTGCCACAGTCGCAAAGTGTTAGAGCAGCTTGTAGCCCTTCTCGCACCCTTCGCACCCTACATCTGCGAGGAACTCTGGCACCGACTCGGCCACACAGAGAGTGTGGTCAACGCCCCCTGGCCCGAGTTTGACGAGAGCTACCTCAAGGAGGACACCATCACCATGTCTGTCTCCTTCAACGGTAAGACGCGCTTCACCATCGACGTGGCAACTGATGCTCCGAAGGAGGAAGTGGAGAAGCTCGCCCTCGAAAACGAGAACACAGCTCGCTACCTCGACGGCAAGCAGATTGTGAAGATTATCGTAGTGCCCGGACGCATCGTTAATATCGTCATCAAATAAAAACATCTCAAAGCTCCTCCCTCGCGGGAGGGGCTCTCTCTTACTTAAAACAATGCTATGCTAAGTTTTAATAAGCCCGTTGTCACGAAAGAGCAAGTGTTCTTGGAACTGAAAGACTACTTGTTTATCACTTTCGGCCTCGCGCTCTACGCCGTGGGCGTAAACTGCTTCATGCTGCCTTATCAAATCACGTCGGGCGGCGTTGCGGGTATCGGTTCGATCCTCTTCTATGGTTTCGGGCTTCCTATTGCCGTGACGTATTTCTCCGTCAATGTGTTCCTGCTCATACTCTCGGTGAAGATTATGGGCTGGCGGTTCAGCATCAAGACCATCTATGGAGTTCTCATGCTTACACTGTTCCTCCAGTTAGGGCACGACTTCATGATCAACTTTGGTATGGCCCACCCTGGAGAGTTTGATATTATCTATAAGAATATGCCACAGATTGTTCGGAAGGACGCGTTTATGAGTACCGTTCTCGGAGCGTCCTGCGAAGGTATCGGCCTGGGCATCGTCTTTCTCTCCAACGGCTCTACAGGCGGCACGGACATCATTGCAGCTATTATCAACAAATACAAAGACGTCACACTGGGGCAGGTGATTATGTTTGTTGACATCTTCATCATTTCCTCCAGTATACTCCTCAATACTGTCAATATATCGCAACTGCTCTACGGCTACTGCACGCTGATCGTTACGAATATATTGCTGGACTTCGTTGTGGATAGAGGTCGACAATCCGTGCAGTTCTTTATTTTCTCCAACAAATACGGCGATATTGCTGATGCCATCACCTCTACAGGGCGCGGCGTGACCGTACTCGATGGTGAAGGCTGGTACACCCACGCTTCGCGCAAGGTGCTCGTGGTGCTGGCCAAGAAGCGCGAAAGCGGACAGATTTTCCGTTTCATTCAGAACATCGACCCCGAAGCCTTCGTCAGTCAGTCGAAAGTCATCGGCGTCTTCGGTTACGGTTTCGATCGCATAAAGGCCAAACGCCAAGCCATGGCTGCACCGAAACGCGAGAATCTCCCAACACCCGAAGAAGAGCACCTCGTGGTGCCCGAATGGACAACTCTCAACGGTTACGAGCCTGGCAAGGAAAAATGAAACAAGTCACGATAGTTCCTCAGGGCGGACTGTGCAACCGGCTTCGCGTTGTGCTCTCCGCCCTGACACTTTCTCGCCCCGATGTCAGCCTGCGCGTGGACTGGGCCTGCAATGCCGAATGCCGCGCCAGTTTTGCCGACCTCTTCGCAACAGCTCCGCTCACGCCGCTCCTGATTGGCGAGCGGCGTTGGTGGAACGTGCCGCAGTCGCGCCGCAACCTGCACTTGCCCGCCTTGTTGCGCCGTGCCTGCTACGACCTCCAACTCGTCAATTTCAATGGAGCCACCGATAGCCGTTTGCCGCGACTCATCGACACCTATAATAATATATATGTGTCCACGGGTTATGTTCTCCAGCCTTATGCTGCCCATCTTGCCCAACTTCTGCACCCCGTCCCCGCTTTGCAGCAGCGCATCGACGACCTCTGCCGTACGTTTGAGGATAGGGTAGTGGGCGTTCACATTCGCCGTACCGACAGCGTGCGCTCTATAGCCGAAAGCACCGATGCAGCTTTTCTCTCCGCCATGCAGCGGGAGGTGGATGCCGATGCCAACGTGCGCTTCTTCCTCGCCACCGATTCGCTCGCGCTCCGCACCCATTTGGAAAAAGCTTTCCCTGGTCGCATCGTGGCGCAGCCCGTTCAGAGCGTTCGGCGCGACACGTTCGCTGGTATGCAAGATGCCGTGGTCGATCTCTTCTGCTTATCGCGCACAAGGAAACTCCTGGGCAGCTATTGGTCGTCCTTCTCCGATATGGCCGCAGAACTTTCGGGCATTCCCCTCCAAATAGTAAAAACATCACACCCCTAAAGAAACAGAATATGAAACGCCTCGTTTTCGCCACTAACAACGCTCACAAACTCGAAGAAATACGCGCCATCTTGGGCAACCATATCGAACTGCTCAGTTTGGCCGACATTCATTGCGACACCGATATTCCCGAAACCGCTGACACCCTCGAAGGCAACGCGCTCATAAAGGCGCGCTACGTTTACAGCCACTACGGCCTCGACTGCTTTGCCGACGACACCGGTTTGGAGGTGGCCGCGCTCGGTGGTCGCCCCGGAGTTCACACCGCCCGCTATGCCTACCCCGATCGCCACGATGCGGAGGCCAACACAGCCCTCTTGCTCGAAGAACTGAAAAATAAATCGGACCGCAGCGCAAGATTCCGCACCGTTATCGCGTTAATAGAAAAAGGGGAGGAGTACCTCTTCGAAGGCATCGTTGAGGGAACGATTGCTCCAGAGAAGCGCGGCACACAGGGCTTTGGCTACGACCCCGTCTTTTCTCCCGAGCAAACGGGCAAGACCTTTGCCGAATTGGGCACTGAGGTGAAAAACCATATCAGCCACCGCGCCCGCGCCGTTGCGAAGCTCGTAGACTTTCTCAACAAAGAGAAATAAAATGCCACCCCCTCCCTGTTCACCACAATCCTTATCCGAATGCGCAAACTCTCAATCCTTCTGGCCACGCTGCTGCTTGTGTTCGTCACGGCTTCTGCTACTGCCACCGATGGTTGGACACTCTTTCCAGCCTATCATAACTGCATCTTCAATCAGCCTGCGGCCGACCGCATCTACGCCCTCTACGATGGAAATTTGCTCTCTTACAGTCCCGCGGACTCCGAGGTGAGCCAACTCACGAAGCTAACAGGGCTCAGCGATAAGTCCGTAAGTATGATGGGCTATTCCACCACGCAGCGTTGCCTCGTCTTGGTCTATGCCAACGCCAATATCGACCTGCTCTTCGACAATGGCCGCATCCTCAACATCCCGCAGCTCAAAATGGGCAGCGACGGTACAGCACAGCTCAACGCCCTCAATGTTGCGGGCGACTGGGCGGCGTTGGCCACCAGTACGGGCGTTGTCGTCATCGACCTCAAGAAGAGGGAGGTGAAGGGCTCTTATGTCTTGGGAACCAACTGCCGTGCGGCGGCTATCTTCAATGGGGCAATCTTTGCCGCGCGGAATGGCGCACTGACCTATTGCCTACTCTCCGACAATCCCGCCGATGCCATGCGTTGGCGGACGGCGCGCAGCGAAACGGCTCTCCAGCTCATGCCGTTTGCGGGCCGACTTTTCTATTCCTCCACCGCTGGTCTCTATGCCCTCACGGGGTCGCCCGCTGCGGGAAACCTTACGGTTAGTCAGCTTTCGGCATCTGTCTTCACCTCTTTTTATGCCGATGCTCAGAAGGCGGTCTTTGCCAACGCTTCCGAGGTGGATGTTTGCGAAGCCACTCATCCCGACCTACTCTCGAGTTATGCTGCCAGCGCGTCGTGGAAGCAAGTCAGCCGCGCCAATAATGGAACGTTTTGGGTGACTACTTCGGAGGGACAGCTCCAAGCTTACAAACTCAGCGGAAGTGCCTTTCAGGCAATGGAGACACCCATAGGTGGCTACGGTCCGAAGCGCGACCTCTGTTATTATATGTATTATGCTGGCCCGCGCCTGCTGGTGGCTGGCGGTCGTCTCGACCCTTACGATCGGGTGCACTATCCTGCCACGTTGATGGCGTATGAAAACAATCGTTGGAGTTCCTTCCAGGAAACCGGCATTGAGGCAAAAACGGGCGTGGTCTACCGCGATATAACGAGCGTCATTCAGGACCCCGCCGATGCGTCCCACCATTTCGCCACCAGCACCACAGGGCTTTACGAGTTCCGCAATCAGCAATTCCTTAAATACTATTCCAACGACAATGCCGCCCTTCAGTCGGCCGTGCCCGATGGGAATAAACGCTACATTCGTTTAGATGGCTTGAGCTATGATAAGCAGGGCAATCTCTGGATGGTTAATAATCAGGTGGACACCGTTCTGCGCGTGCTCTTGGCCGATGGTTCTTGGGCAAAAGTCTATTCCCCCTCGCTGCGCATGGCTCCCACGCTCGAACGTACGCTGATTGATAGCAACAACAACCTATGGGTGGCTTCACGCCGTACGGTGAGCAATCATGTGTCGGGACTTCTCTGCTTGAATTTCAATGGCACACCCGCCAATCTCTCTGACGACGCTGAACGCTATCGTTCTGCTGCTCTCAACGAGGACGGAACGCGCGTGGATCTCCAAAGTGTCTATGCCCTCGCGCAGGATCGCAGTGGCTGGCTTTGGATGGGAACGGCAAGCGGCGTTTATGTTGTGGAAAAACCGGCAGATTGGTTCAAAGAGGACTTTACCATCACGCAGGTGAAAGTGCCGCGCAACGATGGCACTAATTATGCCGACTATCTGCTGGCCAACGTCGCTGTTTCGGCCATAGCGGTGGATGGCGCGAATCGTAAGTGGCTCGGTACCTACGGCAGTGGCTTGTATCTCGTAAGCCCCGACGGAACAAAAATATTAGCGCATTTCACAGCAGCTAAAACGCCGCTACTCTCCGACAATATCTACAGCTTGGCGGTCAACTCGGAGACGGGCGAAGTCATGATAGGCACCGACGCAGGCTTATGTTCCTATCAAGGCAAAGCCACGCGACCATCCCAGAAGCTCGACGAGCAACAGGTGAAAGTATATCCCAACCCCGTCCATCCCGACTATCAAGGGAACATCACCATCACCGGACTGACAGAAAACGCCGAAGTGAAAGTGATGACCACAGGCGGGCAGGTCGTGGCTGGTGGTCGATCGCTCGGTGGCTCTTTCGTGTGGGACGCCTGCAACCAAAACGGGCAGCGAGTGGCAACGGGGGTCTACTACATCCTTGTGGTCACCGCCGATGCAGGCAGTGGCATAGTGGCCAAAGTGGCCGTCATCTAATAGCTTTTGCGGAGTGCGCCTCCCTTCAAAGCCTGGGCAACGAGTACTCCGCAAAAGTTTTATCAACAAAGCTCAAAAAAACTTCGCAAATAAGAGATAAAGTAAGATTTCTCCCGTGAAAAGTGTATTTTGGTATGTTTTTTAGTAGAAAATATACGAAAAATTTGTGTAACTCTTTAAGTTACTTTATAT
>CAUSYJ010000002.1:0-41982 GCA_963535845.1 uncultured Alloprevotella sp. | reverse complement strand
GTGTGGCATTAGAGCCCTAACACGTTTGCAAAGATACAAAATGCAGAGAGAAAAACAAGAGGCGAGAAGTCAAAATCTCCTTATAAATGCTTCACTTTTCCAAAGAAAGTGCTAAGAGAGTGCAATAACAGGCATAGAAGAGAACTATTTTACCGTGGTTTAGTGATTAAAGGGGTAGCAGACATGAGGGCTACCTACAAAGAGAAGGCACTAAAATATCATGACAACAAAAAGTTCAACAAATAGATCAATTTTATTGACAGTCAGAATTCACAAAATAGAAAATGAAACAGGAAGGAAAGAGGAACGGAATAAGAATATAGCACCTCACACCAAAGCAACGAAAAGAGCGAAAAAGGAAAAAAGCCACTCGCAGGCAGGTACTAATGAACAGAACAAACCCACTAAACGACACTTGCCATTCCGCCTCAGATTTTTCCAAAGAAACTCGACAGCAAACAGAAGGAAACGACTAAAAAGCATAGTGTTTTCAAGAATTTCTTTATTCTGTCAGCCGACTTCCTTATTGCGTTGAGCGACTCCCTTATTGCGCTACCCGACAGCCTTATTGCATTTACAAATCACCTTATTTTATCCGCCATCTTTCTTATAAAAGCCACCCTTACAAGCCCACCCAAAGAGGACACAATAAGGAAACGAAAAGCTTCACCAATGCGTTATTTCATACCGTATATAAACAAGTTGAATTTCAGAGCATTCTCGAGTCCATAGAATTACGTAAATATTTACAACATACAGGAGCAACACTCCATTTATATATATGTACTGAAAGAAATAAGCCGCAGAGCAATTTGGCCATTCGAGAAAGAAATGGTAACTTCGCGGCCGATTCGGAAATTGTCCGAGAGCCCAACAAAAAGGGAGGCTCCCCGTGCGATGGCGAATTAAGCAATTAATTTAGAGTAACACATTTAAAGACAAACAAAGAAAATGAAACAGATTTCTGTATCTGGTGCAAAGCGCGCTGACTTAGGTAAGAAAGCAACGAAGGCTGCTCGCCGCGAAGGTCTCATCCCCTGCAACCTCTACGGTTTGCAGAAGGACGCCAATGGCAACCCTGTAGCTATTGCTTTCACTATTTCAGAGAAAGAAGCTAACAAGCTCATCTTCACTCCTCACATCTACCTCATCGATATCAACATTGACGGCGAAGATCACAAGGCTATCCTCCGTGAAGCTCAGTTCCACCCCGTTAAGGACAATATTCTTCACCTCGACTTCCTTGAGGTACACGAAGAACGTCCCATCGTTATCGGTGTGCCCATCCAGACTAAAGGTCTTGCAGAAGGTGTTCGTGCCGGTGGTCGCTTAACTACACTGATTCGTAAGATCAATGTAAAGGCTCTCTATCAGGATATTCCCGAGAAGCTCATTATCGACGTTGCACATTTGCAGCTCGGCAAGAGCATCAAGGTTGGCGAGCTGAGCTTCGATAAGCTCGAACTCGTTACTCCTAAGGAGGTGAACGTTGTTAGCGTTAAGATGACACGTGCTGCCATGAGTAACGCTACTGCTGCTGCCGAGGCTGGTGCATAAGGTTAGCTTCAGCATTACTCTGTCAGTTAAGACAAAGAACATATTTAAGCCCGGAGCTCATAGAGTTCCGGGCTTTTTCAGACTTTCCCTCAACAATTCGGGACAAGTGAACAAACAAACGAAATAATATGAAATTCTTAATCGTTGGTCTCGGCAATATCGGAGATGAATACGACGGCACACGCCACAATATAGGTTTCCGCGTGGTCGACGCTTTGGCCAAGACGGCCGGAATGCAGTTTGAGGACAAACGCTACGGCTTTGTTGGAACGATGCGCGTGAAAAACCAGATACTCGTTCTGCTAAAGCCCTCCACCTATATGAACGCCAGCGGCGATGCTGTGCGCTACTGGATGAACAAAGAGAATATTCCGTTGGAGAATGTGCTTATCGTGGTAGATGACCTCTCTCTCCCCTTTGGCAAACTGCGCCTAAAACCCTCTGGATCGGAGGCAGGCCACAATGGTTTGAAAAGCATCACGCAGCAACTGGGTACTCAGCAGTATGCTCGCCTACGTTTCGGCATTGGCAACGACTATCCGCGCGGTGGACAGGTGGACTTTGTGCTCGGCCAGTTCGGTACTGAAGATTTGGCCACTATGGACGAACGTGTCGGCATAGCCTGCGAAACCATCAAGGCCTTCGCATTAAGCGGCATCGACTTCGCAATGAATAATTACAACAAGAAATAAAATGGAAGCACGATTAGACAAATGGCTCTGGGCAGCTCGCATCTTCAAGACGCGCACCATAGCTGCTGATGCCTGCAAGAATAATCGCGTACGAATCAATGATGCCGCAGCCAAGCCAGCACGAACGGTGAAGGAGGGCGACATAGTGAGTGTGCGCAAGCCACCAGTGACCTACACGTTTCGCGTAAAGCAAGCCATCGAGAAACGTGTGGGAGCAAAACTCATTCCCGATGTGTTGGAAAATATCACAGACCCTCAGCAGTACGAGATGCTCGAAATGAGCCGTATCAGCGGATTCGTTGATCGCGCTCGCGGCACTGGTCGGCCTACAAAAAAGGAGCGCCGTGCCATCGACGACTTCATGATTCCTGTTGCCTTTGACGACAGTTTCATGGAAGACGGAGACGATGACTGACGCCCCTTCTTTAGGGAGAAAAGACTTACTGTACTAATACTTTCTGTCCAGCGGTCAGATAGAGACCAGCAGGAATACCGCTAACGGTCTCTACGCTTTGGGTCAGACGAACGGTGCGATAGAGACGGCCATCAATGGTATAGATTTGTACCATTTGTGGCGTGCTGCTACTAAAGATGATGCAACCCGTTCCGCCTGCTGCACTCACATAGGGCTTATCGGAAACCTGGCGCAGACCAGAGGTGGTGGGGTCGAAATTATACTTTCTGTCGAGCGCAGACACGCGAGCCTTAATCCACTTCTTCATGTATTCCACGTCCTTTTGGATTCCACCGTGATACATAGCCCAATAAGAACCTTCACGCTGATCGGCGCGACTGTCGCTAAAGAGTGTGGCGTATTCTGTGATACGTGCTACCAAACTGTCGGCATCTATCTTCTTTGACAAACGAAGTTCGGAATAACGATTGGCTAGCATTTGCGACCAATTGTGGTAGGGGCTTTGTTCCAAGCGATTGTAATAGGTAAGACCTCCCGTATAAGCGCGACGCACTACCGACCAATCGGCCGTTGGATCCCCCTGTTCTCTGTTAGTACCATCCCAACTACGCCCCCAAGTGGCATCGAGGTCCCAAGGTACTATGGTTAGCTTCTGTCCATTATTCTTTTGCAAGTCATAAAGGGCATAGTACATATTCTTACCATCGTTGTCATAGGCAAAAAGCAAATCGAGGAAGAGATAATAATCGCGCAAAACGGGGAGGTCCAGATAAGACTCTATACCATAATCGAATTCTACATCAGAAGCAGTAGCGCAGAAATTGATCGCATTGTAAAGTGGTCCCCAATCAATCTTCTCGCCTTTTTTCAAGTCGGGGTATTTCAGTTCCCATTCACGCCAAGAATCATAATTATTACTATAGTAAGCCGGCTTTCTACCTGTTGTAGAAGGATAGCCCAGTTCGTGACCAAAAAGAACTTCGTAGCTCCATTGTCCTGACTTATAGAGCAAGCTGTGTATAGTGTCGCCTTCCGACTTCTTCAAACGCAGTTGTTGACGGTCTATCTTCTCCGTCATACAATAAAGGCCGTGGTAAGCACCATTGAGGAACACTTCCACGAATTCGCCTCGAGTGTAGGGTCGAATCTTCTTTTTCTCGAACTGTGCGTAATATGGTTCGGTATGAATGTCCTTCCACAGATCGGTGGAAAGGCGATTGCGCATACAAGCCTTATCAATCACCATCGCATCTAAAATCCAATTGTTGTCAGAACGTTTGCCGAGAAATTCTACATCTTTCGATTCGCCATTAGCATCGTACAATTTAACGGCATACGACTTCTTCTGATAATTGGTTGCCGATGCGCCACGAATACGAAAGCCGGCCATATAGAGAGAATCGTAGCCAGTGACGCCAGGATCGGTCACGCGGATGGAGCCGCGGGTGTAAGAGGTCTGATTGGTTGAGGAAACATTCATTTCTACAATGGGAAGAAACGTCATCTGAAGCGGAACGGAGGCTACCACACTCCCGTTGCGACTTACAACAATAGGGTAAGTCTTTCCACAGTCTATGCCATGGATCGTAACCGTTCCGCCGTCCGAGAGCTCTTGTCCATCGAGCGACAGCGTTACACCTGGTTGCGCGGACAACGTTACCGCTGCCGAAAAGTCGCGACCGTCACGATAGCGCTTACGGGCAGAGAAAAAGAAACTTCCGCTCAGACTATCGTAAACAAGGTCTTTATTGTTCAAGCGAAACATATCTACATAGCCCGACAAAGGAGTGCGCAACGTTTCGGGCTGCTCATCGTCCTTGACCTGACGGCCTTGCTCATCGAAAATTTCGAAAAGTCCGTTATCATCTGCATTGTAATAAGTTCCAACAAGGTAAGAGCCATCAGTACGGCAGTTGATATACTGCGATGGGACAGCTTTGTTAGAAATTTCAAAAAAGGAAGCTTTGCTTATCAACCTCCAACGCACACTGTCGGAGGTGACGGCGTTACACAGGCGAAGGCCTTTGGCCACTTGCTCCTCACGCGTTGATTCGTGGTAGAGGTATTGTCCTGTTGCAGCATTCTGAAAAGTATAACCGTTACCATTCTTACGGATATACCACCAAGCATCCGCCGTTGCCGCGCGGGCATATATGTCATAATATACTAAAGCCGTGCTCCCGTGGTATGCGCCTATTCCTATGCCGCCAGCGCCGAACTTTTTACACACTAAACGATAACGCGTCGTTTCATTAAACTGGACAGCCCCCATTGCGGACAGCGCTGCAAAAAAGAGCATAAAGAGTAATACTTTCCTCATATCTTCGTCTTTATCAAAGGGATAACTTTAAAAATTCAGCTTATTCTACTTAAAAACACATTAAGTCTATTTTGCTATCTATAATTAGCAGCTGCAAATGTAAGTAAAAAAGAAGATAAGATACACCGAGTTGTATTTTTTTCTTATCTTTGCCCGCAAACTGCAACATAAAACGAACCAGAAACAACAATAAAATGAATCTTTCTTTACCGAAGCTAAAGAATCTCCTCACCATGGGATTCTTTGCTGCCACTGCATTCTCTATGCAGGCGCAAACTTACGGCGCGCAACCTGAGGCAGGAAAATGCTACGCCATTTACAACGAGAGCATGCAGCTCGTTGTAACCAATTGGGATAACGGTGCTAATGACGCACGACTTTATCTAAACACCTTCTCTGATTGTTCGGCCACTGCGCGCACTTGGCGCTTTGAACAGCCCGACAATTTGAAAGGCACGAAGAAATACATTATTACGAGCGACGCTTATAATAGTGCTATCGACATGGCTCTCAACAGCAAGAAGTACCCTCTTCAGTGGAGTTCCAACCCAACAAATCCTAATCAGCAAATAGAAATCGTTAGCGTGGATACTTCCAATGGTGTCTACCAGTTGCGGACACAATACCAAGGTACTTATTACTATCTGTGTAGCGGCTCTAACGATCAGCTGGTCAATAGTAGCGATGCTACAGCTGCAGGAACACACTTCCGCTTTGCTGAGGTACCGAGCGTTGCTTCAAACAGAGAGGAATGGGAAAATGAGAAAATCTTCCGCATCAACAATGAGCCAGCTCACGCCACTTACCTCCCCTACGCTACAACGGCCAAACTGAAGGCTGACACAGAGCGCTTCGCCAAACCGTGGCTCGATCCAACGGGCGCACGCTGGATGTCGCTCAATGGAGTTTGGAATCTGAAATGGCAGGAAGGCACCAACAATCGTCCAGGAGAGGATTTCTACGGCGACAACGTTGATGCGTCGGCATGGGACACTATCTCTGTGCCCTCCTGCTTAGAGATGAAGGGCTACGGACAGCCTACGTACATTAACGTGCAGTATCCCTTCAGCGACAATCCTCCTTACATCAATATGAACAGTAATGTTCCCAACTCCGTTGCTTCATACCGCCGCAATTTTGTATTGCCCGCCGAATTTGCAGGTCAGCGAGTAGTGCTCCATTTTGATGGTATCTACGGCGCTAGCTATATCTGGGTAAACGGCAAGTATGTAGGCTACACGCAGGAGGCCAATAATGTCAGCGAATTTGACGTGACAAATCTCGTGCGCTCAGGAGAAAACAATATCAGTTTGCAGAACATTCGATGGAGCGATGCCTCTTATCTTGAAGGACAAGATATGTGGCACATGACAGGTATACACCGCGATGTATATCTCTATGCTACACCCAAGACTTACATTCAGGACCACCTCATCAGCGCTGAGGTAAATGCGCGTAATCGCACTGCAACGCCAAACGTGTCCATCACCATGGCCAACCCCTCTAAAGTGGCTGGCAACCGCACTGTACGTCTTTCGCTGCTCGACCCCTCTGGTTCTGAAGTGGCTACGCAATCAGCCACCATCACCTTTGCAGCAGGCGACAGCATCAAGCAGAACACCATCAGCCTGGGCCAGCTCAGCGGTATCAAACTATGGTCGCCAGACGCTCCAAACCTCTACACGCTCATCGTGAGCCAGCTCAACGGCAACAACGAAGAGGAAGCATTTGCCACAAAGTATGGCTTCCGCTCTCTCGAACTCAGAAACGGTCAGTTCTTTGTGAATGGCAACCGTACCTACCTCAAAGGTGTCAACACGCAGGACACGCACCCTGTTCTGGGCCGTGCCATCGACGTTGCCACTATGTGGACGGACTTAACACTTATGAAAAAGGCCAACATCAATACTGTGCGTACCAGCCACTACCCTCGCCAAGCAAAAATGATGGCGATGATGGACTACCTCGGCTTTTACGTTGTGGATGAAGCAGACCTTGAATGTCACAAGAACTGGAATGATAATCTACACAATCCCAGCGGTGCTATCGCAGGAAGAATTTCTTGGTTGCCACAAATGCAGGACCGCGTGATGAGAATGGTACGACGCGACTACAATCATCCTTCTGTCATCATTTGGAGCCTCGGAAATGAGTCTAGCGGCTTTAGTAATTTTGAAACAATCCATGACGTTGTAAAGGCCTTTGATAACAATCGCCCTATCCACTATGAAGGAAGTACCAATGATAACACTGCTGGTACGGACATCTGGAGTGTGATGTACAAAGATGTAAATGAGGTGCAAAGACTTGCGGCAAATAACTGGCGCAAACAGCCCTATTTCCTCTGCGAATATGCTCATGCAATGGGTAATTCGGTGGGCAATCTCCGCGAATACTGGGATGTCATCATTGGTTCTAACTACGGCCTCGGTGGTTGCATCTGGGACTGGGTAGATCAAAGTATCTACGATGCCAACGACATCAAAGCCAAAACAACTACTTTAAACGGCTATCCTAAATACATCAGTGGCTACGAAAAGCCCGGACCCCCCCAAGGAAACTTTGTGCACAACGGAATTATCAACGCAGACCGCGCATGGAGTGCCGAACTCACAGAGGTAAAGAAGGTGTATCAGTACGTTGACTTCAAGAAGATGGCCACAAAATACTACCGTCTGACAAACAACTACCCGCAACTCAATCTTAATGCCTTCAAACTCGCGTGGAAAGTATTGAAGGACGGAGAAACAGTAGAATCCGGAACTACGGCTCTCAACTGCCAGCCGCTGCAAAGCACTACGGTCAATGTACCTTATACTACTACACTCGAAACTGGCCACGAATATTTCCTCCAACTCGCTCTTTGCGTGAACGAAGCTTCCGATTGGTGCGATGCTGGCTACGAACTGGTAACATTCGAGGATCAGCTACAGGCTCGCCCTGCTGCGCTCCCTGCTGTTCGTAACATAACCAACAAGATGCAGGTGAAGCAGACCGCTTACGACGTCACCTTCAACACAGGAAAGAACACTATCGTCTTCACGCGCAGTGGTGGTCTTCGCTCTTGGAAGAGCGATGGTCAAAACATCATTATCCCGGCTCAAGGTCCCGAACTTGCTCACTATCGTTACATAGAAAACGAAGAGCCTTACGGAAACCCAGAAAGCTACAATCAAGCTACAGGCACCGGCGATAGAACGTGGACCATCAATGTAGCTCCCGACAGTCTCTCTGCTACTATTAAATATAACGTTCAAGGCAATCGTTGCCCCTACGTCTTTACTTACACTGTCTACGCTAATGGCGTTGTCGATTTAGAGGCTTCCTTCTCTCCGATTGTTGCCAACCTCCGCCGCATCGGTATGGGTATGCGCTTCCCCAGCTCGTTCGAAAATCTGACTTACTACGCACGTGGTCCTTTGGCCAACTATGTAGACCGTAAGGAAGGTTCTTTCTTCGGACTCTATCAGTCCACTGTCAGCGAGCAGCTTGAAGCTTATGCTCGTCCGCAAAGCACTGGCAACCACGAAGGCTTGCGCTATCTCACCTTATCCGATGATGAGGGCAACGGCGTCAAAGTAGAAACCGAAGGCCAAGTATCTTTCTCTGCTCTTCATTATGACGATGCCACGCTGAAGGCGAACCGCCACATGTGGAACTTGCCCACTGGTCAGCGCGATGTTTTTGTTCATTTCGACTATATGCAAAAAGGTCTCGGCAATGGTTCTTGCGGTGCAGGCACACTGAACAAGTATCTCTGCCCCAGCAGTGGCACATACACTTATAAATTGCGTTTCACACCGCTCAAAGGCCTCGAAACAGGCATTCAAGACATGGCAATGAATACCAATGCTGCAAAAACTATCATCTACGACCTACAAGGCCGCCGCGTAACAAATACAAGCAAAGGATTCTATATCGTGAATGGCAAAAAAGTAGCATTCTAATAACATCTCTTTCACGGTCAGAGTCTCTAATTCCTGACCGATGAACAACTCAAAGTAAACAAAGGAGTGCTTCCACACAGCTGGGAGCACTCCCTTTTTATTATTTTGTGTTGCCCTTGTGAAATAAAATTACTTTCTTTGCGTTTTCGAAACAGAATACATAAACAAAAACATACAACTATAAATCTATGGAACAAAAAGAATTGCTCAACATTGTAGCCCAATTCGATGTAAAAGGCAACGTGATTGACGTGAAGCCCCTTGGTAACGGACTCATCAACACTACTTACAAAGTCACCACAGAGGGCGAAGATCCTGACTATGTACTGCAACACATCAACAACAAGATTTTCCCCGACGTTGATATGCTGATGAACAACATTATCCACGTCACCGACCATATCCGCAAAAAGCTGGAGGCCAACCACACGGAGGACATCGAACGCAAGTGCCTGCGTTTCATTCCGGCAAAGGATGGAAAATACTACTACTTCGATGGAGAGAAATATTGGCGCGTTATGGTCTACATCCCCGATACTACGAGTATGACGGAGGTTACTCCCGAAACAAGCTTCATCGTAGGCGAAACGTTCGGACAGTTCCAGAGCTGGCTGGCAGATATCCCTGTAAAACTGGGCGAGACCATTAAGGATTTCCACAACCTCGAATTCCGCCTCCACCAACTCGAAGAAGCTGCAAAGGAGAACCGTAGCGGCCGCGTGGACAATGTGCGTGATCTCATCGCGGCCATTAAGGAACGCGCTGAAGAGATGACAAAAGCCGAACGCTTGCAGCGCGAAGGCAAACTCAAGAAGCGCATCTGCCACTGCGATACGAAAGTAGACAACATCCTCTTTGATAAAGACGGCAAAGTGCTTTGTGTCATCGATCTCGATACGGTTATGCCCAACTTCATCTTCTCTGATTTTGGCGACTACCTACGTTCCGCTGCCAACACAGGTAAAGAGGACGACCCGAACCTGGACAACGTGAATTTCAATATTGAGATTTTCAAAGCTTTCGCTAAGGGGTATCTCCACAGTGCAGGCGTATTCCTCACCCCGGTTGAGATAGAGAACCTCCCCTATGCTGCAAAGCTCTTCCCCTATATGCAATCTGTGCGCTTCCTTATCGACTACATCAACGGCGATGTATATTACAAAACACAGTATGCCGACCACAATTTAGTGCGTGCTCGCGCACAGTGGAAGCTCTTTGAGAGCGCCGACCAGCACGAAACGGAAATGGAAATCTTCATCAAGCAAGTGGTGGGTCAGCGTGGCCCTGCTGGTCAGTACAACAACCTCTTGAACACTTTTGAGGCATAAAAACAAGGCTTCGTGCCTTCACTTTATCTCTATACAAGGGAATTTCCACAGATTGGAAGTTCCCTTTTTTATACGTTCCAGATAACGCCTTACTGCCTAATAACTTGACAAACCATTTTCTTAAAAGAGACTGAGAATGCAGCTATCTTGCCCACTTTTAGATGGTCAACGCGTATCCGTGCCTTCGTTTTTCAGAAAATTCCCACCCAGAAGTGGCATTGCAGTATTGTAGGTACATTTACTTACACCATTCCCCGCAAAATTTCCCTTATTCTATCCGCCAGCGCAATAAGGATGTCAGCCGACACAATAAGGATATCCGCCAACAGCCTTATTGTATCTGCCGATAGCCTTATACAACGGGGTTGCGCAGATAGAAGCAGAACAGACCGCTTTATCTGCCGCTGATTTTCGCGCAATTCTCGAGGACACAAAACTGCGAAGATTCTTTACGGGGATATACTTCCTTTGGTTTTAAGCCCACGAAAGGACACGAATAAGGCGAATGAGCACGAATTTTCTTCTTAAATCACTGCTCACAAATGAGATATTGAAAATATAAATTCGTGCCCTTTCGCCCCTTTCGTGAAAATTCGTGGGCCAAAACTCCCCTTTCGCGGCTAAAACAAAGAAACCGCAAGACCAATCCGCAAAAAGTTGTACCTTTGTCAGCAAAGTAATCATATACCTTGATAATGTCACACAAAAAAACTTACAAGCCGCAACACAAAGCCCCGGCAAAGCAGACGCCAACAAAGGCCATGAAGCCTAAAAAACAGTTTTGTTGGAATCCCTTTATCAAAATTTGCGGCTTCGTGTTGTTGTTCGTTTTTTGCACTTTCATCTATGGCGATGTCTTTGTGCGCGCACAGCAAGATGCCTTTGTGGTGAGCGATGCCACATCTATGAAGTTCCTCACCGATACGCCCTTCGGCCATCTCTTTTGGTTCGGCCGCTATCTGATGGTGGTGTTCAAATCGAAATGGGTGGGCGGTCTCATTCTCTCCACTCTCCTCACGGCCATCGCCTGCCAATTGGATGCCATTTTCCGTATCCCTGCTCGCTGGCGGGGCATCGCTTTCCTCCTGCCCATTGCCATCATGGCCTACATTGTTGAAATGGGTACTAACCTCTACTACAAAGCCGAGCCGAGCCGCCTAATGCTCATTCCGTTCCTCACACTGGTGGTGCTCTTCGTGGTGGCACAAATTATGCGCTTCATCCGCCGTGGCAAAGAGCAGTCCGAGACAAGCAACAAAGGGCTACGCATCGGTCTCCTATTGGCCGTTGCTGGTTTCGCTGGTCTCTATGCCGATGCGATGTATCGCCATCAGAACGATATTCTCGGAGCTAAAATGCAGAACAAGATGATGGAGCAGGACTGGGAGGGAATGATCGACGATGCCATGTCAGCGCGCCGCCCCACCCGCACCGTGGCCGCCTACCACGCCATAGCGCTGCTCCGCACCGATCAGCTCTTGGATCGCCTTTTTGAAATCCCCTACGACTACCCCGATGCGGGTCTGAAAAAGATGGACGGCAGCGAGGAGTATGGACTGCTCCAGGCGGATTGCGACTTTGCCGCCGGACTCGTGCAACCAGCCTACCATTATGCCTTTGAACGCATCGTGATGGACGGACCCACCACGCGCAACCTCAAGCGCTGTGCGCTCTGTGCCATCCTGACTGGTGAGAAAGAGCTGGCCGAAAAATACCTCAACATATTGAAGCATGTTCCGTTTGAGCAAACTTTTGTGAATCGCTATGAACCGATGCTCAACAATCCTAAGCTCATTGATGAAGACTCGGAGTTGGCCGGTGTCAAGAAGTTTCTCCCGAAAGAGGACCTTTTCGAACAAAACTATCGTCAGCCTGTGTTCTTGGGCTACAATCTCGGTGTGAACAGGGGTTCCAACGAAACGCTCATCACCTCGGCTGCGGCGTGTCTCTATTCCAAAGACTTGGTGGCATTGCTCCCGCGTGTAAATTTTATGATGCAAAATGGGATGCCCATTTCTCAAACCATGCAAGAGGCCCTCGCCTGCCTCGCCATCAAGCAAGGCTATCAAGACGTGGTAAAGCAGTACGGAGTGAACCAAATGATTATGGCCAACCTCCAATCTTTCCTCATGGCGGCCCGACCTTATACTAAGGACAAAGAGGCTCTACGCGCCAACCTGAAAAAGGATTGGTTGGGCACTTACTTCTACTATTATTTCTGCGAAAACAATGAAGGTAATGTGGACAACAACCATAAAAATAAAGGACAGGTCAACTAAATTGCTCAACTGAATTATGAAAAAAATATATTTCTTTTTGCTCGCGCTCTTTGCCTTTGCTTCCTGTGCCAAGGAGGTGAGCATTCCTCAAAATGCCACCCCCGTGAAGGAGGTGGCAGGTATATATCCCGACTACCGCGACATCACCATTCCGCCCAACATTGCTCCACTCAATTTCCAGGTGACAGCAAAGGGCGACAACTTTGTAGGAGTGATCCAAGGACAAGGCGTGCAGCTCGTGGCAGGGGGTAATGAGGATGGAAAGCTCTTCCTCGACAGCACCGAATGGCGCAAGCTGCTCACGGCCAACAAGGGGCGCGACTTGAGCGTGGAACTCTATGCTGAGCGTAACGGCCAGTGGGTGAGTTTCCCGAAATATGTTATCCATGTAGCCAAAGAGCCTATCGACAAATATCTCTCTTATCGCCTCATCGAACCCAGCTACGAACTCTATCGCCAACTGGGCATCTATCAGCGCGATTTGGAAAACTTCGAACAAACGCCGATTTATGAAAACAACCGTACGTTTGATGAAAAGGAGAACCATTGCATCAACTGCCACAACTATCAGGCTTACGACACGAAGCGTATGCTCTTCCACGTTCGCGCCATACACGGCGGAACAATGCTGATAGAGAACGGAAAGATTGAGAAGCTAAACATGAAAACCGACTCTACACTGGCCAACACCGTATACCCAACGTGGCACCCAACACGCAACTGGGTGGTTTTCTCAAGCAACAAGACGGGACAGGCTTTCCACATGATCAATAAGAATAAGATAGAAGTGGTGGACTATGCCAGCGACCTCGTTTTCTATGATGCGGACAACAACAAGCTCTCAAATATTTTCAAAACCGACGACCATTTTGAGACATTCCCTTGCTGGGCTCCTGATGGCAAGAAACTCTACTATTGCGATGCTTATGTACCCGATTTCAAAGGACTGCCCGACAGCCTGGCCATCAATCGCATATTGGAACGCCACGATTCTGTGCGCTATAATATATATAGTATGACATTCGACGAGAAGACCCGCCGGTTCGGACCACCACAATTGGAGGTAAACTGTACAAGTATGGGCCTCAGCGCAAGTGTTCCGCGTGTCAGTCCCGATGGACGATACTTGCTCTTCACCCTCGGAAAATACGGCCAGTTCCACATCTGGCACAAATCAAGCGACCTATGGATCAAAGACTTAACGACCGGAGAGATTCACCCTCTCACGGAAGCCAACAGCCCTGACGTAGACAGCTATCACACATGGTCGAGCAACGGCCGCTGGATTGTGTTTAGCAGTCGGCGCATGGACGGCTCTTACACGCGCCCCTTTATTGCCTACTTCGATAAGGAGGGCCGCGCCCACAAAGCTTTCGTCCTACCACAGGCCGACCCAGAAGAAAACAAACTATTACTCAAGAGCTTCAATGTTCCCGAACTCACACGAACAAAGGTGGAAGTATCGGCCGACAAGATACGCGAAGCAGTCTACGATGACAAACACACTAAAAAAGTGGACTATTCACCACTTGGGAAATAATCTCCAAATCTCCGCAAGAACTCAGAAATTCTTGCGGAGATTTGCTATTTTTAGACTTCATTTCTTAGAAAAACTTCTTGCGGTTTCTTCTGAACTTTCTTAACTTTGTGCTGTCTATCAAGAAAACTAAAACCTAACTCAAAATAAATGACACTCATAAAATCTATCTCTGGTTTCCGCGGCACCATCGGCGGCCACACTGGAGATACACTTAATCCGCTCGACATTGTAAAGTCTGTAACAGCGTATGCAACCCTCCGTGCTGCAAAAGTTGGCGGAAAAGTACAGAAAAAAATTGTCGTAGGACGCGATGCGCGCATTTCAGGAGAAATGGTGAGCCACTGTGTCTGCGGCACTCTTATGGGATTGGGCTTCGATGTAGTCAACATCGGCCTGGCCACTACTCCAACGACAGAAATTGCCGTACCTGCTGAAAACGCAGTAGGAGGTATCATCCTGACGGCTTCTCACAATCCTCGACAGTGGAATGCGCTCAAGCTCCTCAACGAACTTGGAGAATTTATCCCCCCAGCTGAGGCAGCGGAGGTGGTTCGCCTGGCCGACGATGAACGTTCCTTTGTCTATGCCGACGTAGATGAGCTCGGAAGCTACGAAGAAAAAAATATCTATGACCAATACCATATTGATATGGTCAAAGGTTTGGAACTGGTAGATGTAGAAGCAATTCGAAACGCTAAGTTCCACGTCTGTCTCGACACTATCAATTCCGTGGGTGGCATTATCCTACCGAAACTTCTCGACCAGCTGGGCGTGACTTATGACATACTGAATGGTGAGCCCAACGGACAGTTTGCTCACAATCCCGAACCGCTGCGCAAAAATCTGAATGAGATTTGCAGCGTGATGAAAGAAAAGCACTATGACATCGGCTTTGTTTGTGACCCCGACGTAGATCGCTTGGTTTTCATCCAAGAAGACGGGGAAATGTATGGAGAAGAATACACCCTTGTTACTTGTGCTGACTGGGTTCTCCAACACACGAAAGGAAACACCGTTAGTAACCTCTCGTCCACCCGTGCCCTGCGCGATGTGACAGAGAAAAACGGTGGACAGTATACCCCTTCTGCTGTGGGCGAGATTAACGTCGTGCTGAAGATGAAGGAAACCAACGCCGTGATCGGCGGTGAGGGAAATGGCGGAATCATCTATCCAGCAGCCCACTATGGTCGCGACACATTAGTTGGTATTGCCTTGATGCTTACCTATATGGCAAAGTCGGGCAAAACGCCTTCACAGCTGAAAGCACAGTATCCGCTCTACGCCATCGCAAAGAACCGTATCGATTTGCACCCCCAAACAGACCTCAACGCTATTCTGGCCGAAGTTAGAAAAGAGTTCGCAAAAGAGAACCTTACTGAAATCGACGGTCTGAAGATTGATACCATCGACAAGTGGGTACACCTCAGAAAAAGCAACACCGAACCCATCATCCGCATATTCTCGGAGGCTCACACCATTGAGGAAGCCGATGCTTTGGGTAAGCGACTCATCGACATCGTTGAGAAAACGATGAACAAGCAAGCCTCCGGTTCTGACAAAGCTTAAATACTACCCGACGCGAGGAGTATGTCTCTGAAAAGGCATACTCCCCGCGTCGATTTGTATATACCCCTCTCTAATTTTCACAATCCTTTCTTTTTATAACCCTTATCTCCCGCTTTATGAAAAAGAAAACCCAAGCTGTAGCCCTACTCTCTTTGCTACCTATGGCTGCAGCTGCTCAACGCTACAATATAGTCTACATCATGACCGACGATCATACGGCGCAAATGATGTCTTGCTATGATAAGAGCCATATTTCCACTCCCAACTTAGACCGCATTGCCCGCGACGGCGTTAAGTTTGTCAATTCCTACGTAGCAAATTCTCTTTCGGGTCCTTCACGCGCTTGCATGTTGACGGGTAAACATTCTCACAACAACGGCTTCACCAACAACGAGCACGGTATCTTCGACGGATCGCAACAGACCATGCCGAAGCTTCTGCAAAAGGCCGACTACGAAACAGCCCTCATCGGTAAGTGGCACCTTATCAGTCTGCCCACTGGCTTTGACTACTGGAACATCGTTCCAGGACAAGGTGACTACTACAACCCCGACTTCATCACGATGAAGAACGACACTGTGCGAGAGAAAGGATACATCACCAACATCATCACGGACAAAAGTATCAACTGGTTAGAGCACCAGCGCGACAAGTCCAAACCTTTCGCGCTCTTCATCCATCATAAGGCCTGCCACCGTTGTTGGCTGCCCGAAATCAAGTATCTCCACGAATACGAGGATAAGACGTTCAAAGTGCCCGAGACTTTCTACGACGACTACAAAGGCAGAGCCGCAGCAGCAGCTCAAGAGATGAGCATCGCTTCCTCCCACGACATGGACATTGTCTATGATGACAAAATCTACACCCCTGGAGCAGCCACACGTCTGACAAATTCGTACCTCAGCATGATTGGACGCATGGATTCACGCGACCGTGCCAACTACGACTGCTTCTATGACAGTATTACAACCGACTTCAAGCAGCGCAATCTTTCTGGGCACGAGTTGGCCGAATTCAAGTACCAGCGATTCATGCGCGACTACGCCAAAGTGACAAAGTCCCTCGATGATAACGTAGGTAGAGTACTGGATGAGCTCAAACGCCTCAACCTGCTCGATTCAACCCTTGTGGTCTACACTTCCGACCAGGGATTCTACATGGGAGAACACGGATGGTTCGACAAACGTTTCATGTACGAGGAGAGCCTTAACACGCCGCTCGTTATGCGCCTTCCCGCTGGCTTCAAAGGGCGCGGAGAAATCAAAGAGATGGTACAAAACATCGACTATGCCCCAACTTTCCTCGATTTGGCAGGAGCTCCGATTCCAGCCGATATGGATGGCGTTTCCTTGCTGCCGCTGCTCAAAGGACAACACCCAAAGAATTGGCGTAAGAGTATTTACTACCACTTCTACGAGTACCCTGCTGAACACAGTGTCAAGCGCCATTACGGCGTACGTACGGACCGCTGGAAACTTATTCACTTCTACAATGACATTGACGAATGGGAACTCTTCGATTTGAAGAATGATCCGCACGAACTCCATAATATCTATGGTCAGCCTGGTACGGAGAAAATCACGAAGGAACTTCGCAAGGAGCTTCATCGCCTACAGGCGCAATATCGTGACCCTATTGAATCACAACTGAAATAAAGAAAAGTGCTAATCCGCGCGGTCTGCCGCTCGCGATTAGCACATCAAAAGACAAACAAAATAGTGAAGACAATTTATTTAGCTGGTGGCTGCTTCTGGGGCACTGAGCACTTTTTCAAACAGATACACGGAGTAGTCAATACAACCGTGGGCTATGCCAACGGCAATACGGAAAACCCAACTTACGAGGAGGTCTGCTCCGACACAACCCACTTTGCCGAAACCGTAAAGGTGGAATACGACGAGAAGAAAGTTCCTCTTTTCTTTTTGCTTCGTATGTATTTCCTGACAATCGACCCTACGCAGGTCGACGAACAAGGAGCAGACAAAGGTTCACAGTACAGAACAGGAATCTACTATGAGGACGAAGCCGACAAAGCCATCATAGAGGATGCCGTGGCCGAGGAAAGTTTCGCTTTCTCTGATCCGATTGCCACAGAAGTAATGCCACTGAAGAATTTCTATGCTGCCGAGGAATATCATCAAGACTACCTCGACAAGAACCCAAGTGGCTACTGTCATATCTCCCCCGAGCTCATGAAAATGGCTCGCGAAACACAGCGTATCGACAACTAATCCGCCTATTCATAGGCTCTCCGCATCAACATCCGCCACTCACTCTGGCGGATGTTTTTTGTATTATTTTGCACGAACCTCTGACAAAATGTCACCCTTATTCCATTTGGCGCGGCCTTTGTCTTATTGTGTGGCAAAATAATAAAAATAAAAAGTTATGAACTTCGATAATTTCACAATTAAAGCACAAGAAGCCGTACAACAGGCTGTCAACCGTGCACAAAGCGGCGGGCAACAAGCTGTTACGGCTGTACACCTCTTGGCAGGTATCCTGCAAGTGGGGGAAAACGTCACACAATTCCTTTTCGGGAAGATGGGCGTCAACAGCAATGCCTTGCAGCAGGTTGTGGACCGCGAACTCCAAAGTCAGCCCCGCGTGAGCGGCGGTGAACCCTATCTGGACCGCGACGCCAACGAGGCTCTGACCAAGGCAACAGATATAGCCAAGAAAGAAGGCGACCAATTCGTAGGCCTCGAGCCTCTCCTGCTCGCCATCCTTAAAACCCAAGGTTTGGCCAGCCAGATGCTACACGATGCAGGCGTCACAGAGAATGGCTTGATTGCTGCCACCAAAGAATTGCGCGGTGGACGCAAAGCCGACTCTGCTTCGAGCGAGGACACCTACCAGGCACTGGGCAAATACGCCCGCAACCTCGTGGACGAAGCCCGCACAGGCAAACTCGATCCCGTTATTGGTCGCGACGAGGAGATTCGCCGCGTTCTGCAAATCTTGAGCCGCCGAAGCAAGAATAATCCTATCCTCATCGGTGAACCAGGTACGGGTAAAACAGCCATAGTTGAAGGCTTGGCACAACGTATTGTTCGTGGCGATGTACCCGAGAATCTGAAGAACAAGCAGCTTTTCAGTCTCGACATGGGTGCACTGCTGGCCGGTGCCAAATATAAGGGCGAATTTGAGGAACGTCTCAAGAGCGTTGTCAATGAAGTGACCAACTCCAACGGAGAGATTATCCTCTTCATTGATGAAATCCACACCCTTGTTGGCGCGGGCAAAGGAGAGGGAGCCATGGACGCTGCCAATATCCTCAAGCCGGCTCTCTCACGTGGCGAAATCCGAACCATCGGAGCCACCACACTGGAAGAATACCAGAAGTATTTCGAAAAGGACAAGGCACTCGAACGCCGATTCCAAACTGTCATGGTGGACGAACCAAGTGTGGAGGATGCCATCAGCATTCTGCGCGGTCTGAAGGAACGTTATGAGAACCACCACAAGGTGCGTATTCAGGACGATGCTCTCATTGCCGCTGCCCAGCTCTCTCATCGCTACATCTCCGACCGTTTCCTCCCCGACAAGGCCATAGACCTCATGGACGAGGCTGCCGCAAAACTGCGAATGGAACGCGACTCTCAACCAGAAGAGCTCGACGAAATCACACGACGCTTGCGCCAGCTCGAAATTGAAAGGGAGGCCATCAAGCGGGAAAACGACGAGCAGAAACTTGCTGCCCTCAACAAGGAGATTTCTGAATTAGAGGAACGCGAAAAGGACTTCCGCGCAAAGTGGGAAGGCGAGCGCGAATTGCTCAACAAGATTCAGGACAACAAGAAACAAATGGAGCAACTCAAGTTTGAGGCTGAACGCGCTGAACGTGAAGGCAACTATGAGCGAGTTGCTGAAATTCGCTACGGCAAACTAAAGGCGTTGCAGGATGAAATCGACTCCATCCAGAAGCAACTCCATCAGCGCCAAGGCTCAGAAGCTCTTATCAAGGAGGAAGTGACGCCCGACGATATCGCCGACGTAGTGAGCCGCTGGACGGGAATACCCGTCAGCCGAATGCTGCAAAGCGAGCGCGAGAAACTGGTACACATGGAGAGCGAACTCCACAAACGTGTCATCGGACAGGACGAGGCCATCCAGGCCGTAAGCGATGCTGTTCGCCGCAGTCGGGCAGGTCTTCAAGACCCCAAACGCCCCATCGGTTCGTTCATCTTCTTGGGCACTACGGGTGTTGGTAAGACAGAGCTGGCAAAGGCACTTGCCGAATATCTCTTCAACGACGAAACGCTGATGACGCGTATCGATATGTCGGAGTATCAAGAGAAGTTCAGCGTCAGTCGCCTTGTTGGTGCACCTCCGGGCTATGTAGGCTACGAAGAGGGCGGACAACTCACCGAGGCTGTTCGGCGCAAGCCCTACTCAGTGGTACTCTTCGATGAGATTGAAAAGGCACATCCCGACGTGTTCAATATCTTGCTGCAAGTGCTCGACGACGGCCGCCTGACCGACAATAAGGGCCGTGTGGTCAACTTTAAGAACACCATCATCATCATGACTTCCAACCTCGGTAGCCAGTTTATCCAGCAGAAGTTCGAGGCTATGCGCGGACTTCCCGATGCTAAGCAGGCCAACATCCTTGAGGAAACGAAAAACGAAGTACTGGAGATGTTGAAGAAGACCATCCGCCCCGAATTCTTGAATCGTATCGACGACATCATCATGTTCCAGCCGCTCAAGAAGGACGAAATCGAACTCATTGTTCGCCTGCAAGTTGAAGCCGTCATCCGCCGACTCGCCGAGCAGGAGGTACAACTCACCGTTACTCCCGATGCCATCGCGCTCATCAGCGAAGCTGGTTTCGATCCCGAGTTTGGTGCGCGTCCCGTGAAGCGTGCGCTCCAGCGGTTGTTGCTCAACGATTTGAGCAAAGCTCTGTTGAGTGGAAGCATCGACAAGAGTCGCCCGATAACGGCCCAAGCCGAAGGCGACCACCTCACTTTCACAAACAAGTAAGGCTCTATACTTTCAAAGCCGCGACAGTATCTCCTGTCGCGGCTTTTTATGTTTTGTAAAATAATCTCTTACTTTACCTGCACGAGAATCGCACAAAAATCTGAAAGAAACAGAGAGGGCTGCGAAAGGCTCTACTTTTTCCGTCCGTCCAATAAGGATGCTGGCTGACGCAATAAGGCTATCAGCTGACACAATAAGCCTGTCGGCCGACAGGCTTATTGTATTTCCGAGCAGGAAAAGCAAGCCGATGGATCAAAAAGAGAAGAAAAAGAGTTGCTAAAACAAAAAAAACAGGTATTTAGATAGAAAAAATAGAAAATCGAGCTAAGAAAAACTTATCTTCGTGAAAAATTGAGGAGAACAGCAGATGAAGCTGGCTAAAAGGATGGGCAGCTTTGTCAAGTAATTGACCCATTTTTCTTTTATAAAGAAAAGCCTCGTTCTTCCACTTCGCTGAATCCTCCAAATTGAGTAATTTTGCAACGGAACAAAGAGAATGATAAACATGAATCCATTAGAAATTATTTACAAGTACTACCCCGACGACAATGCTCTTCGGCGGTTGCTCATCCACCACAGTCAGCAAGTTGAAAAGAAGGCGCTTGAGGTTTGTAGTAAACATCCTGAACTGCATCTCAATGAAAAACTCCTACGCGATGGAGCTATGCTCCACGACCTTGGAATATTCTTGACCGATGCACCGGGCATCCATTGCCATGGCCATTTCAATTATCTGCTCCATGGCATGTTGGGAGCAGAACTCATGCGCCGAGAGGGTCGTGAAGACCTTGCCCGCATCTGCGAACGCCACACGGGGACGGGCATGACCCGCCAAGCCTTCAGAGATCACGGAGTGGAGCCTCCCGCCACAGACCTCTGTCCCGAAACATTGGAAGAACAGGTGATTTGCTATGCTGATAAGTTTTTCTCTAAAAGTCATCCCGAACGTGAGCGTACGGTGGAAGAGACAGTGAAAAGTCTTGAAAAATTCGGCGACAAAGGTGTAGAAATCTTCCGTAAGTGGGTTGAACAATTCGATTGAGACAGCGCTGAAGGCTGTTAAAAAGAGTGAGAAAACAGCCTAATTCTATTAGAATTAGTATCTTCGCCCACTAAAATTGATCAATTCAGGTGAGAACCTTTATAACGATACTCTTATCGTCACTGATGGCGTTGTGTGTGACAGCAGGCATAAAGAATGGCCTCTACTATCAGCAAACCTCCGCCTTAGCGACCGACACCACTCGAAAAGCTACGCCCGACACGGCACTTATCCGCCAACGCCGGGCACAGATGGATTCGACCTTTCACGCTACCAAAGCCATCACCATCGACTCTGTCCACACGGACACGCTCCGCACGGACACGCTGCGGAAAAAGCGTGGCGGCTTGGAGAAACCCGTGGACTTTGCAGCCGAGGACTCTGTTGTTTACGATGCTGACACAAAACTGGCGCTTCTCTTCGGCAAGGCAGAAGTGAAATACGAGAATATGACGCTCGATGCGGGCCATATCTCGATGAATATGGACTCAAGCCTTGTCCACGCTAAGGCCATTGCCGACACGGCTGGTGTGCTCGAGCAGAAACCCTCATTCAAGCAGGGCTCAGACGAATATGTGAGCGAGCAGATGAGCTATAACTTCAAGACGAAGAAAGGTTTCATCCAAAATGTCAATACCACACAGGGCAACGGCTTTATCCAGAGCGAACGCTCCAAACGTACTGACGACGGTACGCTGTATTTGGAATCGGCCAAATACACCACTTGTAACGCTAAACACCCCCATTTCTATCTGAAACTATCGCGCGCCAAGGTCATTCCGGGCAAGGAAACCGTCTTTGGTCCGGCCTATCTCGTGGTGGAGGATGTGCCGCTCCCCATCGGCATACCTTATGGTTTCTTCCCCTTTAACAAGAAATATTCCAGCGGTTTTATCATGCCGAGTTATGGCGATGAGACTGTCCGCGGTTTCTATCTCCGCAACGGTGGATACTACTTTGCGCTCAACGACTACATGGACTTAAAGCTCCTTGGGGAAATCTACACGAAAGGCTCCTGGGGATTGAGTTTGGAGACCAATTATAAGAAGCGCTACAAGTATAACGGCAATTTCTACATCTCTTATCTCAACACGGTGGAGGGCGAAAAGAATTTGCCGGACTACATGAAAACAACGAGCCTCAAGGTGCAGTGGAGCCACACGAAGGATGCTGCCGCCGGCGGCAATACCACATTCTCCGCTCGCGTAAACTTTGCTTCAGAAAACTATGAACGCAAAAATCTGGAGAGTTTGTACAACCCGCTCTCCTATACGCAGAGCACGCGCGCCAGTTCGGTGAGTTTCAGCCATCTCTTTTCGGGCATCGGTTTGTCGGTATCTGGTTCTTCCAACCTCACGCAAGACATGCGCACCAGTACTATCACCATGTCGCTCCCCGATTTGAATTTCTCGCTCGCTCGCTTCTATCCGTTCCGCCGCAAGCACCAAGTGGGGAAAGAACGGTGGTACGAAAAAATTTCTATGTCCTACACGGGACAATTCAGCAACTCCATATCAACCAAAGAGGACCAGCTGCTCCATTCCAACCTCATCAAGGACTGGCGCAATGGTATGCAGCACCGCATCCCTATTGATGCCACGTTCCAGCTCTTCAAATACATCAACATCTCCCCGAGTTTCTCGTTCAACGATGTGATGTACACCAACCGCATCATGCGAAACTGGGATGCTACCACACTGCGCGAAGTGGCCGATACTACCTATGGTTTCTACAATCTCTACGATTGGAATGTGGCCGTAAGTGCCAACACGACACTCTATGGATTCTACAAACCTTGGAAGAAGCTTTTCGGCAGTAAAATCATTGCTATCCGCCATGTCTTTAAGCCCAACGTCAGCTTCAGCTATGCGCCCGACTTCACTGCCTCACGCTACGGCTACACGCGCCACTACGACAAGACGGATGCCAGTGGTAACGTGGAGCGAGTGCCGTATTCTCCGTATCAAAGCGGCATCTTCGGTTATCCTTCCAGTACGAAACAAGGAATGGTCACGATGAGCGTCTCCAACAACCTTGAGATGAAGGTCAAAAGCGATAAGGACACAACGGGCTACAAGAAGATTTCGCTTATCGATGAACTTTCGGCTTCGCTCTCCTACAATATGGCGGCAAAAACGCGCCAATGGAGCGACCTGACAACTCGCCTACGCTTGAAGCTCACCAAGAGCTACACTTTCTCTCTTGCAGCACTCTTTGCCACTTACGCCTATGTCTTCGACAACAAGGGCAATGTGGTGGTGGGCGACCGCACCGAATGGAGCCACGGACGCTTCGGACGCTTCCAGGGCATGAGCCAAAACATCTCTTACACGCTCAACAACCAAACGTTCACTAAGTTGCGCAACCTCTTCGCTGGTCACCGCAACAACACAACAGAAGAGACTGCAAACAAACCAGACAACGATGAGCAAACAAACGTGGAAGATGCCAACATCGACCCCGATTTGTTGGCCACAAAGAAGAAATCGGTGCAGAAAGAAAAGGCCAAGGTCGACAAAGATGGCTATCTCCATTTCCAACTGCCGTGGTCGCTCACGCTCTCCTATGGTATCACCATGTTTGAGAATCGCAACAAACCCATCAACCAGCGCACCATGCGCTATCCTTTCGGGTTCACACAAACGCTCAATGCTTCGGGTAATCTCCGCCTTTCTGATGGTTGGAACATTACCTTCTCCTCTGGTTACGACTTCGAGCAACACCGTGTTTCCATGACAACGGCATCACTTTCTCGCAATCTCCACTGCTTTGAAATGTCGTGTAACGTGGTGCTCAGACCCTATACTTCGTTCAACTTCACCTTCCGTGCCATTGCCAGCGAACTTGCCGATGCTCTCAAATGGGACAAACGCAGCAGCTACTCCAGCAACATCGAATGGTACTAACAAACAACAAGAACAAAAACAAAAGGGTGGCCATCTGAATGCCCCTTACATATATGAATATGAAGAAAATTGTTTTATCCTTTTTTGCTCTTGCTGCCCTGAATTGCTCGGCGCAGAGCGTTTCGCAGCGTCTCGAACGCCTCTTTGATGCAGATCAGCAAATCCGTAAAACCGAGACCGTTGATAGCCTTATCGAAGCACAGGACAGCGTGAACCGCGCGGTACTCAAAGAGTTCATTGCGGACTATAACCCTGACAGCTGCTCCGTTAAAGCCAATCAAGGACTTTACTTGGTTCTGTCTCACTCTCCGCTGGCTTTCCGCCTGCCGATGGCTCACCTCATCGAACAAGCATGGCAGAAAAAACGCCTGGATGCTTTCTATTATGCCTCCTTCCAAGACGGCATACGATACGATCAGCTCGAACCGCAAATCTATGGTACACAATTCATGGAGATGAACGGGAAAACGTATCTCTGGCCTGTTGCCGACGCTGACAAACTCGATGAACGCCGTGCTGCATTGGGTTTGCCCACAGAACAAGCCTATATTGACGAACTCTCAAAGCGCCATCCCGAATGGAATTATACATGGGACCGCACGCTTACTATTGAAAACATACTAAACGCTCAATAAAAACTCATTTTTCATACGTATGAAACACGTTTCATTGATTCTGTCCGTAGTGGCAGCCGGTGTGCTGACCCTTACGAGCTGTAAAAGCGAATTTGAACAGCATGTTATGCAGTTTGCGCCTATGAAGCCCAACATGGTGGCTTATGCTGACCAAGCATCAGATACCATCCATGTGCTCTCAACAGATGCGTGGAAACTGACAGTCGATAACTCTTGGTTGGCAGTTACTCCCAATGAGATGACACCTAAATACAAAGGCGCACTCTACAATACGTTGCTCAAACTGGCCTTTACAGTGAACACCGACCGCCTTACGCGTCAAACAATTTTCCATGTTCAGGGTGGGCACACCATCAATATGCCCGTGGTTCAAGTGGGCTGGCTCAACATTTCCTCCCCTGCAGCCACTTACAAAGACCTCAACAACGATAAACTGAACGACAGAGCATACTACAAGGTAAAACTCGATGCCAAAACAACGGCTCTACCTTTCTACTTCACTACTTACACCAACGGTGCAATGGTGCAAACGAATGCTACGTGGATTCAAGTACCCACGGCTGCTCAGACAGCGGGCTATCATCCTCTCTCGCTCACCATCACGCCTAACACAACCAGAGTGGAGCGGGCTGGACAAATCACGCTGACCTCTGCGGGCATCACCGACACTATCGAAGTGGTGCAAGCAGCAGCCAACTAAACCAACATTCTTACGGCATTCTTTGCCGTCTCCCTTAGCGCGAACCTTTCTTACCTCCCTTGCGTAAACAAGGTTCGCGCTCTTTTTTTATGTTCACCTTTAAAACTCCCCCACAATGAAACACACGCTACTTTCATTTCTCCTCTTCTTCTCACTCTCCCTCACAGCACAAAACCGCTGCTTCCGAATCATGGAGTATAACGTCGAAAATCTCTTCGACACTATCCACGCTCCTGGCAAACAGGATGTGGACTTCACGCCACAAGGGAAATATCGCTGGACAAGCAACTTGTACCACGCCAAATTAGGGAAATTGGCCCGCGCCATTGTTGCTGTGGGTGGCGCACTCCCGCCCGACGTCATTGTGCTTTGCGAAGTGGAGAACGACAGCGTTGTTCGCGATCTTTGTCGCCACACATCGCTCTGCCGCTTGGGCTACGAATACATTGTGACCCACAGTGCCGACCGGCGCGGTATCAACGTGGCGGTGCTCTACCAGCCCATGGCGTTCCGTCCCTTTGAAACTGATACACTGCGTATTGCTTACCATCCTGCCACCGAAAAGCCCACGCGCGATGTGCTGCGCGTAAGCGGACGAGTGGCTTCGGGCGACACGCTCGATATTATGGCCGTCCACTGGCCCAGTCGTGCTGGCGGACAAGAAAAAACCGAGCCTTACCGCATCCGCACTGCGCAACGCATTCGCGCCGCTGCCGACAGTTTGATACAGCACCGTCTGCGCCCAGCTCTCGTTATCACGGGCGATTGCAATGATGAGTTTCACAACCGCAGTCTGAGTGAAGGATTGCGTGCCTTATTGCCCCAACCACCATTTGCCGAGACATCGCTCTACATCCTTTCGGCCAATCTCAAAGGGCCCGAAGATATTCGCGGCACTTATAAGTTTCGCGGAGAATGGAACCAACTTGACCAATTCGTAGTGAATGGTGCGCTCTTGCAGGCTGCAGAAGGTCTCCGCACCACGCCTTCCGCTTGTCGGATTGTCCACTTCCCTTTCCTGACCGAACCAGATTCCAGCGGCGGCCTCAAACCTCGCTACACATTTGTAGGTCCTCACTATCACGGCGGTACTTCCGATCATCTCCCCCTCCTGCTCGACCTCTACGAGTGAGGCAACTCACAAGAAAAAAGACCTTCGCAATGAGCAATAGACTAAAAATTCCTAAAACTTTTTACATACGAATTCTTTATTTCTCTTTTCTCTTTCAAAAAGCAGTATTATCTTTGCATCAATAACACAAAAGCACACAAATGAGCAAAGTAATCATACCTAAAGGTTATAAAGCACTACTCGGACGCAACGACACCGAGCAGGGCATCAAAGAGATAAAAGAATTTTTCCAAGCTAACCTGGCTACGGGGCTAAAGCTTCGCCGTGTCACTGGCCCACTCTTCGTGCAGCGCGGCCTTGGTATCAACGATGATTTGAGCGGTGTGGAGCGCCCCGTCTCCTTCCCTATCAAAGATTTGGGCGATACGCGCGCCGAAGTGGTCCACTCGCTGGCAAAATGGAAGCGACTGATGCTGGCCGACCAGCAAGTGCCCGTGGGCTATGGCATATATACCGACATGAATGCTATTCGTGCCGATGAAGAGCTAGATAATCTCCATTCCCTCTACGTAGATCAATGGGACTGGGAGCGCTCTATCAGCAGAGAGGACCGCACTATCGACTATCTCAAGAAGACCGTTAAGAACATCTATTATGCCATGCTCCGCACGGAGTTTCTCATCTGCGAACGCTTCCCACAGCTCCGCCCGAGTCTGCCTGAAAAGGTGCATTTTATTCATGCGGAAGAGCTGCGCCAACGCTTTCCTGAACTGACGCCCAAAGAGCGCGAGCACCAGATATGCAAGGAATATGGCGCCGTCTTCATCATCGGCATTGGAGGTCCGTTGGGCGATGGGATGCCCCACGACCTGCGCGCTCCCGACTATGATGACTGGACCAGCATCAACGAGGAAGGAACGGCAGGACTTAATGGCGACTTGCTTTTGTGGTACGACACGTTGGAACGCTCCGTAGAAATCAGTTCGATGGGTATTCGTGTTGACAAAGAGGCCCTACTGCGCCAACTCAAAGCCACAGGAAAGGAAGACCGCCTCGGACTCTACTTCCACCAACGCTTGATGGACGGCACACTACCTCTCTCCATTGGTGGAGGTATTGGGCAATCGCGCCTCTGCATGATGTATCTGAAGAAAGCACATATCGGTGAGATTCAAGCCTCTATCTGGCCGGCCGAAATGCGCAAGCAATGTAGCGCCGCAGGCATTCCACTCATTTGACATCATATCGGTTCTCCCCCACAGCGCGGCGAGAACCGATGATTTTTTTGTTAATTCCAAATAAAGTCTTACTTTTGCAATCGTCTTATAGGACTATGGCTCCGTAGCTCAGTTGAATAGAGCAATGGTTTCCGGTACCATGTGTCATGGGTTTGAGTCCCATCGGAGTCACTTCTTTTTATCTGGCAGGAGAGTTGGAACAATGTGTCCTTCTCTCCTGCTTTTGTATAACACAAAAAATACAAGTATGAAAAGTCTTCTTTCCCTTGCGTTGCTCGCTTTCGTGGCGAACATCAGCAGTTGTTCTATTACGCTGAACACTAACAAGAAAAATCCACAGAAAACAGTTGACAGGACCTTCAATCTGCGAGACTTTCAAAACATCAAGATGGAATCCGTTGCCAACGTCCGCTTCACGCAGGGCAACACCTATAAGGTGACGGCCACGGCCTTTCGCCCTGGTATCGACACAGTGTATGTAAAAGAAAATACACTTTATATCACTACACGGCGAAATTTGAAGAACAACAATTCCCGTTGCACCATTGAAGTGACAGCTCCCAGTTTGAGAAGTCTCGAACAAGAAGGCGTGGGCAATTTCACCTGCCAAACTCTCAACACCAAAGAGTTAGATATCAGCCTCGAAGGCGTAGGCTCTACCAGCTTCGGCAATGTCAGTTGCACAAGCCTTGAAGTGGACTGCGAAGGCGTAGGCAGTCTCAGCAACAGCCATTTCACCGTTTCGGGCAATGCTTCGTTCGATTTCTCGGGTGTAGGTTCTGGCACATTCTCTGTGAAGAGCAACAACTGCAAACTGGAGAGCAGCGGCGTGGGTAGTGTCACGGCCACGGTCAATTGCAAGAGCGTAGTGGCTAACTGCAGCGGTATAGGCTCTATCACCTTGAAAGGACACACCAACAAACTCAAAAAAACGAACTCCTCCTTGGGAAAAATCAACACGAAAGGATTGGAAGTGAAATAAGAACAAGAAAATAAGCTTTTCTCTAAGTTCCCTCCATATCTCCTATGAGTAGCAACGCCCGGTAGCCTCCTATTTGGAGAGCACTGAGCACGCGTATTCACAAGGGATATGGAGGGAATTCTGTAGATAGGCGTTGAGGAAAAATATCCTTATTGCGTCAGCTGACACAATAAGGCTGTCAGCTGACATCCTTATTGCATTTTCAAACGCAATAAGGAAAAATACGGAGCAGAACGTTATAATGAAAATCGACAGCTTAGAAAGAAAGCAGTAAACCTCATGCGTGGTTTACTGCTTTCTTTGTATTCGTGAATGCTCCAGGCTTCAATATCTCCAACGCCAATACTTGCGGAGGCGGAAGAGCATGGGGCGGAAGCGGAGGTGCTTGCCAAGAATGATAAGAAGAACGGCAACGAGGATGAGGAGTACGCCCGTGGCCAGACGGAGGGAGAAGGCCTCGCCAAAGAGGAAGATACCGATGAAGACGGCGGTGACGGGTTCGAGTGCGCCCATGATGGCCGTTGGCGTAGAGCCTATGTCGTGGACGGCAATGACCATGAACACAAGGGAGAGTACGGTGGGCACTATCGCCATCCAGAAACCCATGAACCAGTGCCAAGGCGTGTGGAGCATCATCAGATGATTTTCAGGACTGACAAACGACCAAACCACGATGGCTAATGTGCAGACGAGCAACACATAGAAAGTGAGCTTCACGGACGACATACGCAGCGAACTCTGGTTGACAACGATGATGTAGAGGGCGTAAGTGAGCGAGGAGAGCAGCACGAGGATGACGCCCATCAAACTAAGCGTGGACTGCCCATCGCCGCGATAGAGCAGAGCTACGCCCACGAGCGACAACAGAATAGAGACGACCGTGGTTAGCGTTACTTTTTCTTTGAAGAAAAGAGCCATGAGCACGGCCACCATAATGGGATAGACAAACAGCAAGGTCGAGGCGATGCCGGCAGCCATGAAAAGAAAACTCATATAGAGCGAAAGAGCCGAGACAGCAAAGAGGAGGCCCAGCACAGAGATGATGCTAAACTCTTTCCGAGTGATGCTAAACTCTTTCCGCTGTATGAGAAGCAATGCACCCAGCAGAAGCGTGGCAATGGCAAAGCGATAGAACAACACACTGGACGAATTGAAGCCGTCGGCATACAAAACGAGTGCGCCAACAGGGTTTGTTCCATAACAGATTGCAGCCAACACGCCACATATAGTACCTTTTAGTTTGTTGGTCATAATGATTGTGTAGAAAAAAGGAGGAACTCTTCAGCCCCTCCTTATGGAACGAAATCCTGCTTCCTTTTGCCAGCAGGGATATTATCGGTCTGTTCCTTCCACCATTTCCGAAATCGTTTGCACCATGGAAGATTTCATAAGTTCTTCAATGCTGAGGTGCATACGATAGCGCCAATAGTGGCGAGGATTGGAGGGCAGATTGATACGTTCGGCATCGGCATTGGGATGGCGATGTTCTTCATCCACAGAAAGCCAATCCTGAAGGCTCAAAATACAGAGCATGGAGGGGCAATTGAGATGACGATAAACAATGTCGCGTGCCAACCAGCCCGGCAGCGGATGAGGAGCAATGCCTTCGCGATAGAGCACTGTATTATAATAGGCCTGTGAGCGGTCCATGTCTTCGTCCCACCATTGACGCAATGTGGGCATATCGTGGGTAGAGATAGTGCTCACAGAGCGGTAAGGATTGGCTGGGAGAACGCCGAAACGAACAGTGGGATCTTTTGGCATCGACTGTATCTCAAGACTCAGGATGCGCAACTCTTGGATGACCCACGCCACGCAGGCTGGCACCATTCCGAGGTCTTCTGCACAGACGAGCATCCTTGTGGCATTGACCAATAGAGGCAACTTCTTCATGGCTTCGCCATACCAGAACTGATTATTACGACGATAGTAGTAATCATTATAAAGGCGATTGAATGCGGCCTTGTCGGAATCGTAGAGTGCTTCATAAATGAAGGCGAACTGCACAGTAATACGCGGGTGGAATTTGTTGCTATCATTGCGGTCGCGCACAAAGAGCACGTCGCTGATGAGGGCATACAGTCCATCGCGCAAGAGGATATCCTTCTCACTCGTACGACCTTCAAAAGCAGCTTCCACCTTGCGTTGTGTGTCATATTCGGGCTTCATTTCCCAAATATCGTCGTGAGCATGATTGAGATAAGTGTCCTTGACCTCTTGTGCATACTCATGGAAAATTCGGTCGAGCACCCAGTCGGCAATGAATGGTTTAGTGAATAATTCTTCTTGGAAGTGGAGGCCGTAAGACTCTATCTCTTCTCGCGTCATACCGAGCGAGGGCGCGAACTGTCCGAGCAATCCGTGGACAGCATGGATGGGTATTTCCCAAATGCGGAAGAAACCGAGCACATGATCAATGCGGTAGGCATCAAAATACTTCTGCATATTCTGGAAACGGCGCACCCACCAGCGACAACCATCGGCTATCATAGCATCCCAATTGTAGGTAGGGAAACCCCAGTTCTGTCCGTTAACAGAGAAATCATCAGGTGGAGCACCAGCCTGTCCGTTGAGGTTGAAATAGTTGGGTTCCATCCACACATCGCAGCCGTGGCGGTTCACACCTATGGGAATGTCGCCTTTGAGGATGACGTGTTTCTGTCGAGCATAGTCGTGAGCGGCTTCCATCTGTGTGCTGAGCAGAAATTGTACGTAATAGTAGAACGCCACGTTCTTCCAGGCCGCTGTACTGGGAGTGGAGAGAGATTTTCTTTCTTTCTCGTTCCACACTTTATGGTCGGGCCATTGAGAGAAGTCGGCCGTTCCATTCTTGTCGCGGAGATAGCAGTACTGCCCATAAGGCACGAGCCACTGCTCCGTTTCTTGGAAAAACGCCTTAAAGGCTTGGCTCTTCATCACCTTATCGCCTTCCTGAGCAAAGAGTTCGTGGAGATATTCCGTCTTGGCTGCATTGACGCGCTCATAGTCGATTTCGGGCAACGCATTCAGTTCTTTGCGCAGCTCCTCAAAGTGGGCGGCGCGCTTCTTATCCTTGAGCGCGGGCAGCTGAGTGAGATCGACATACTGCGGATGGAGAGCAAAGATGCTGATACAGCTATAAGGATAAGAATCGGTCCAACGGTGCGAGATGGTAGTGTCGTTGATGGGCAACACCTGTAGTACGCGTTGACGCGTGGCACTTACGAAATCTATCATCTTGCGCAAATCACCGAAATCTCCCACACCGAAACTGCTCTGAGAGCGCAAGGAGAAAATAGGAATGAGTGTTCCGGCCATGCGATGGTTCGGGATGGGGAAGAAAGCCTGGTCTAATTCATAGACTACCACCTCTCCTTTGGCCAACTTAGGGAGCGTGATGACACGATTCTCTCTCGTTTCCCAAAATCGGACTGACGTGTGCCCTTCTTTGGTTGTCTGTGCCAAAAACTTAAATTCTATTTTTCCATCTGCACACTTATCGGCATCGAGGTCTAAGATCCACTCGTTGTAGTTGTGCTCTGTCATGGGCAGCACCTTATCCTCTTGCCAATCTCCCAGCAAGGGCGTAGCTCCCGATAAGGCCAAATGCTCATCAGAACGCAACTGCGGCGCACGCACCTTGAGGCGCACCGTGTGGGCATAATTGTCACGCTCCACAGCTGCTTTCTCGCGACGATTTACACATTCGGTGAAAGCCGAACTATAAAGATAGGAATCCTCTGGAATATCCATCCAATGGTCGTAAACGTGATAACATTTGGCGTTTGCTACTGAAAGTTCGAGGCGGTGCGTTTCGGCCGTCCATTCCACGGCGCGGAGTCCGCCAGCTGTCTCAACACTGTAGAAATAGTTCAGCACTGCGCCCTCACCTTTCAGTTTCAACTGTGCCTCCCAGTGCAGGCCATCGAGCGTGTGCATGATATATTTTTTGTTGTCGCCAACAACGTTCACATAGAGCTCTTCTCCATAGGACGTTTTATACTCTAAATGAAAAAATACTTCCATATATTTAATGTGCTTATATAATTCGATGTAGTTATATTAAAAGGATTGATGAGCTATTTCTCTCCTCGAATGAAAGAAACGCAGAATGCTCCAAGACAGAGGAAGATACCGGCCACAAACATCATGTTGCTCTGATGAGAACCAACAAGCGTCAGTAAATAGCCACTAATGGCCGCGGCAACAATCTGCGGCACACAGATTGTTCCATTAAAGAGACCGAGATATGCACCCATGTGACCGTAGCCTTGCAGGGCATTGGTAACGAACGTAAACGGCATGGCGAGCATTGCAGCCCAGCCGGCACCGATCAGAAGGAACGGAACGAAGAGCAGATACTGGTTGTGGATGAACGGCACCATACCAAAACCTATTCCGGCAACTACCAAACTGATGGCATAAGCCACTTTCGTGTTGCGGAAGCGGGGCAAAACAAGCGCCCAAGCCACACTTCCCATGGCTTGAACGGCAAAGAGAATGCCCACCCAGTTGCCGGCTTCTTGATAAGCATAAGTACTGGTGTCCGTCGTATTCCAAACCGTTTCGGAGATTGCACCTGGCGTATAGTTCCACATATAAAGGAAACCAGCCCAACAAAAGAACTGAACAAGGCCTACTTTCCAAAACGTGGCAGGAGCATTCTTTAAGAGCGTCAGCCAGTCGGCCTTTTCCTCTTTCACTTCCTCCTTGGCTTCGTTATACGCTGCATACTCAGCAGGTGTCCATTCCTTGACTTTCAAAACCGTGTAGATCACACAGAGAATCAAGATAGCGGCCCCCACATAGAACGACCAAATGACCGTATCAGGCACAACGCCCTTGGGAGCTTGATTCTTCAGTCCTATCCATGCGAACACGTACGGAAAAACGAAACCTACCACATTGCCGGAATTACAAAGAAAACTTTGGATGGAATAGGCTTTAGCCTTTTGTTTCTCGTTCACCATGTCGCCTACCAACATCTTGAAAGGTTGCATAGCCATATTGATGGACGTATCAAGGAGCATCAATGCTATCAAGCCGAAAATCATCGCTCCACCGATGGTGAGGCCGAACGAACCCGCATTGGGCAACAAACACATCACGGTTACGGCAAAAGCAGCGCCTACGAAAAGATAGGGAATGCGGCGGCCGAAACGCGTCCACGTTTTGTCACTCAGCGTGCCCACAATGGGCTGAACGAGAAGTCCCATAAGCGGAGGAAGAATCCAGAAGTAGCCCAAACTATGCGGGTCTGCTCCCAATGTAGCAAAGATGCGTGAGATATTAGCTCCTTGTAGAGCATAAGCAATCTGTACGCCGAAGAATCCAAAACTAAGATTCCAGAGCTTCCAGAAATTCAAATCAGGTTTTTGTTTCATATAAAAAGAGTTTAGTTAGTTATCCTGAAAACATCACGAGGAACTATCAGCAGAGAACCGCCGTGGCATAGTTCTCTACTCATAGCTCCTCGATATCACGTTGCGGAGATTCTGAAAATCAATACTCCACTTTGTCTCCTTTCTCTTTCCATGCTTCAAACGTTTTAAGAGCTTCGGGACGCAGAAGGTTCTCCGATTTCAGCCGACGTTCAGAGGGCTCAATTTCAAGTTCCTTATAAATGAAAGAATCGTCGAAACCAGCATCCGCAGCATCGTCTTTATTGCAGGCATAATACATACGGTCGAGATGTGCCCAATAAATGGCACCCAAGCACATGGGGCAAGGCTCGCAACTTGTGTAGATGTCGCAGCCACTAAGGTCGAACGTGCCCAACTTTTGTCCGGCAGCGCGGATAGCACTTACTTCAGCATGCGCCGTAGGGTCGTTGTTGGCTGTAACACGGTTGACACCTGTGGCAATAATCTCACCATTTTTTACGATTACGGCACCAAATGGGCCACCGCCATTCTTCACATTCTCAGCAGAGAGACGAACAGCCTCCCGCATGAAGTCTATTTTTTCCATTAGTATAAAATCAAGTTGTCTGTAGGCAAAAGTAAGAAATAATTTCTATTTTTGCAAAAAGCAAATAAATAAACGCCAAAATATGGATATTGTTCAAAGATTTCTTGAATATACGACATTCGACACACAATCTGCCGAAGACACGGGTAAGACACCGAGTACGGACAAGCAACTTGTCTTTGCGCGCTTCCTGCGCGACCAGCTCGAGGAGATTGGTTTGGAAGACATAGAACTGACTGACGAAGGCTATCTCTATGCCACGCTCCCAGCCAATACTAAGAAGGACGCCCCCGTGGTAGGTTTCATTGCCCACATGGACACCAGTCCCGACGCCTCGGGAGCTAATATCAAACCGCATATTGTTAAGAACTACGACGGTGGAGATATTGAGTTGGAAAAGGGCGGTCTTGTTACAAGTCCTAAAGTTTTCCCCGAACTTCGCCAACATATCGGTGAGGACCTCATTGTTACCGATGGCCACACCCTACTGGGGGCTGACGACAAGGCAGGTATTGCCGAAATTGTCCAGGCTATGGTTTATCTCAAGGAACATCCCGAAATCGAGCACGGCAAAATCCGCGTAGGCTTCAATCCGGACGAAGAAATCGGCTTAGGTGCCCACAAGTTCGACGTTGAAAAGTTTGGTTGCGAATGGGCCTATACGATGGACGGCGGCGACATTGGCGAATTGGAATTTGAGAATTTCAACGCAGCAGCCGCGAAAGTAGAAATCAAAGGCGTTAGCGTACACACAGGCTATGCCAAGAACAAAATGGTCAATGCAACGCGCGTTGCCGTAGAGTTCATGAACCTCCTTCCGCAGGACGAAATCCCCGAGCAGACAGAGGGCTACGAAGGTTTCTTCCATTGCCTCGGCATTGAGTCCGCTTGTGAGAATGCCGCGATGAGTTTTATCATTCGCGACCACGATGCTTCAAAATTCGAAGCCCGCAAACGCACCATTAAGGAAGTGGCAGCGCAGCTCAACGAGAAGTATGGCGAAGGCACCATTAGTATCCACATCCACGACCAATACAAGAACATGAAGGAGATGATAGACCCCGTCTACCACGTAGTGGACATCGCCATCAAGGCCATGGAGGAAGCGGGTGTCAGTCCTCGCATCCAAGCCATCCGAGGTGGAACAGATGGTGCGCAGCTCTCCTTCCGCGGGTTGCCCTGTCCGAACATCTTCGCCGGTGGGCTCGACTTCCACGGTCCTCACGAGTTCCTCCCCATCCGCAACCTTGAAAAAGCGATGGAAGTAGTAGTGAACATCTGCCGCATCGTGGGCAACTTCAACGAATAAGAAACTTTTCCTCATAGAGCCTCAACCTTTGCTAACAAACAGTTGAGGCTCATTTTTTTTCTTCCTATGTCTGAACTTCCACAACTCGTATCCGATCTTGCACTCATTCTGATTGTAGCCGGAATTACCACCCTTCTTTTTAAGCGCCTCAAGCAGCCCCTCATTCTGGGCTATATCCTGGCAGGCTTTCTCACAGGTCCTCACATGACTTGGGTACCCACCGTGTCCGACACAAGCAGTATCGACACATGGTCGAGTATCGGAGTCATCTTCATCATGTTCACCCTCGGCCTTGAATTCTCTTTCAAGAAAATTGTGAAGATGGGACTCCGCCCTATCATAGCGGCAGTGAGTGTCATCACGTTTATGATTACGATAGGCTCCCTTGTGGGGCGCAGCTTCGGGTGGAGCCACATGAACAGCCTTTTCTTAGGCGGCATGCTGGCTATGTCGTCCACGACTATCATCTACAAAGCCCTCGACGAGTTAGGCTTGCGGCAAAAGAAGTTTGCCAACGTCGTGCTGGGCGTACTCATCTTGGAGGACATCTTGGGCATCTTGCTCATGGTGATACTCTCGGCTTTGGCCGTAAGCAGCCAGTTTGAAGGCGCAGAACTCTTACAAAGTTTTTTGAAGCTCGGCTTCTTCCTCGTGCTTTGGTTTGTGGTGGGCATCTTTATTGTTCCGCTCGTTTTGCGGCGCAACTCGAAATGGATCAGCAAGGAAACGCTGCTCATCGTAAGCGTAGGCCTGTGTTTTCTCCTTGTAGTTCTCGCCACCAAAGCCGGCTACTCTTCGGCCTTTGGTGCGTTTATGATGGGTAGTATCTTGGCCGAAACCATCGAGGCAGAAAGCATTGAGCGCGTAGTAGCCCCCGTCAAAGATCTCTTTGGTGCCATTTTCTTTGTCAGCGTGGGCATGTTGGTAGATCCCTCTATTCTTGTAGCCTACTGGCAACCCATCTTGGTCATCGTATTGGCCATCATCATCGGGCAAGCTCTCTTTGGCTCGCTGAGCTTCCTCATCTCTGGTCACACGCTCAAAGTGAGCATGCAATGCGGTTTTTCGCTCACCCAAATAGGTGAGTTTTCATTCATCCTTGCTGGCCTTGGCGTCAGCTTAGGCGTGACGAGCAAATTCCTCTACCCCGTGGTGGTAGCAGTGAGTATCATCACCACTTTCACGACCCCCTACCTCATCAAGTTGGCCGAACCCGCTTACGGCTTCGTACAGCGACTTTTGCCCCAAACTGTCACCCGCCGTTTGGAGCAGCGAGGCGCAGCATTAGAAAAGCAAAAATCCGCACACCCTTGGAAGAATATGCTGACCAGTCAGTTCATCATCACGGGAGCGTACCTCGTATTGTCGGCCGCCTTTGTGACCATATCATTCTCCACAGTACTCCCTCTCTCTCGCGGTATCTTTGGCCACTGGGCGGGCAACATCCTGAGCGGCATCATTACTTATGTGGGTGTGAGCATTTTCCTACGCCCCATCGTGACGAAGAAATACTTTTCTCCACAGGTGGAAGAGTGGCGCGAGGAACACTCCACGCTCAACCTCATACTTTTCAACATCACGGTGCTTATACGCTTTGCCATTGCCACTGCTGGAATTTTCTATATCATCGAATTTCTCTGTCCGCTACAGTGGTTTTGGAACGCTCTGATTGCTATCTTCCTCACACTCAGTTTTGTGCTGGAGAAATTTGCCGTCCACAATCATTTCGCGCTGTGGGTGAAACTCATTTCCATCCGCTTGGAGCGCACCTTCACCACCAATCTGCGCTCGCGTGAGATACACGCAGCAGCCCGCCGACCAGGCTATGCCAACACGTTGCAAAAGCATGATGTCCACCTCTCCGAACTTGCGCTGCCGGAAGACTCTTGTTGGGGCGGGAAAACACTGCGCGAACTCCAACTGGGGCATCGCGACAGTGTGCACGTTGCAGCCATCATCCGCGGCAACAATCGCATCAATATCCCCGATGGTGAAACCATGCTCTTCCCTTGTGATCGCATCGAAGTGATAGGTGATGATGAGAGCCTACAAAATCTGTCGAAACGAATGAATAGTGAGATAGCAGAAGCCACGCCCAACGATCAGAAGCATCATCTCGATATCGATCATTTCACCATTCACACGGGTTCTCCGCTTTGCGGCAAAGACCTCTTCGAGGCCAACATCCGCACGGACTTCCAATGTTTGGTGGTGGGCTTCGATAATGACGACGAAACGAGCAATGCCATCGATGTGCCTTCGGCCGATCGTGTCATCCATGCAGGCGACACCATTTGGCTAGTGGGCGAAAGCAAGGACTTGAAACGTCTCCGTCAATACAGTCTCCCGAAAAAAGAAAATCAGGAATAAGAGCAAAAGAGTGTCGGACCAGTCCGACCAGTCTGACCTGTCCGACACACTTCAAGCCAGCTGGCTCTGACTCAAAAATACAATAAGGCTGTCAGCTGACGCCCTTATTGTATCAGCTGACGCAATAAGGAAGCCAGCCGACACAATAAGGATATTTTTCACTATCATCCCCTAAACGCGGTATAGCGGGTCTGAAAAATCGCTCGTAACTTTGCTGTTTCAAAACATAACAACTATGACATTAAAAGAACTCCATATAGGTCAGACCGGACGGGTGACAGCCGTGGGAGGAAAGGGCGCACTGCGTCAGCACTTCCTCGACATGGGCGTTATTCCAGGTATCGACGTGAAATTGGTGAAATATGCACCAATGGGCGACCCGATGCAGCTACTCGTGCAAGGCTACGAACTGACGCTCCGACTGGCAGATGCTGAGAAAATCGACATAGAGCTGCAAGAAAACCCCGAACCACAGAAGAGCCAACATAACTTTAGTGTCAGCTACGGCCATGAAGAAGCTCACCCCGGTTATGGTGAAATGAACCCGCTGGAAGGTCACACGGGTGAGCATAAACACATCGTCAATGAGAAACTGACCTTTGCGCTTTTGGGCAATCAAAACAGCGGAAAAACTACGCTCTTCAACCAACTGACGGGCGCCAATCAGCATGTGGGCAACTTCCCCGGCGTGACAGTAGACCAGAAAACGGGAATTATCAAAGGCCATCCCGAAGCCACCGTAACCGACCTGCCTGGCATCTACTCCCTGTCACCTTACAGCAATGAGGAAATTGTGAGCCGAGAGTTTATCTTCAACGTCCACCCCACTTGCATCATCAACATCGTGGATGCTTCCAACATTGAGCGCAACCTCTACTTGACGATGCAGATTCTGGAACTGGGCATCCCCACTGTTCTGGCGCTCAACATGATGGACGAGGTGCGCAACAACGGCGGAACGATTCTCGTCAATGAGTTGGAAAGCCGGCTGGGTATCCCCGTTATCCCCATTTCAGCACTGAAAAACGAAGGTGTGGCAGAACTCGTGGAACACGCCATTCATGTGGCGAAATACAATGAAGGTCCTGCTCGGAAGGACTTCTGCGGCGCCCACGAACACGGAGGAGCGGTGCATCGCGCTATTCACGCCATGACCCATCTCATCTACGACCACGCCGAGAAGGCACAAATCCCAGCACGCTTCGCCGCCACGAAACTCCTCGAAGGCGATGCGCTCGTGAACAAAGCCCTGCAACTGGAGGAAAACGAGGAGGAAATGATGGAACACATACGCCAACAAATGGAGGAAGAGCGCGGACTCGATGCCGCTGCCGCTATTGCCGATATGCGCTACAGCTTCATTCTGTCAGCATGTGCCGACACGGTGGTGAAGCCGCAGGAGAGCAAAGAGCACGCCCGCAGCAGGCGCATCGACACCATCCTCACGGGGCGTTGGACAGCCTTTCCAGCCTTTCTCCTCATCATGGCGGGTATCTTCTACATTACTTTCGACCTCCTCGGGACCACACTTCAGGATTGGTTGCAAGCAGGCGTCGACTGGTTCACCGAAGTGAGCGATCAAGCCCTTACTTCTTGGAACGTCTCCCCCATTCTCCACGATTTGATTATCAAAGGTGTCTACACGGGTGTGGGTACTGTCGTTAGTTTCTTGCCCATCATCATCATTCTTTTCTTCTTCCTTTCCATGCTGGAGGACAGCGGCTATATGGCACGTATTGCCTTTGTCATGGACAAGAGTATGAGAAAGCTCGGTTTGTCGGGTCGAAGCATCGTTCCCCTACTCATGGGCTTCGGTTGCTCCGTTCCCAGCGTGATGGCAACCCGCACGCTGCCCTCCGAACGCGACCGCCGCATGACGGTGATGCTGACGCCATTCATGAGCTGCACTGCCAAGCTCCCCATCTATGGTTTCTTCATCGCGGCCTTCTTCCCCCACAACGGCGGCCTTATCATGACGGGGCTTTACCTGCTATCGATCTTGGTGGGCATCATCGTGGCACTCATCATGAAGAAGATAGCATTCCGCGGCGAGGCTGTGCCGTTCGTTATGGAGCTGCCCAACTACCGTTTGCCAGGTGCGCAGAGCGTTTTGCGCCTCATCTGGGACAAGACGAAGGACTTCATCCAGCGGGCCTTTAGCATCATCCTCGTGGCAACGATTCTGATATGGTTTCTCCAGTCGTTCGACTTCGGTCTGAACGCTGTGACCGATTCCGAACAAAGTATGCTGGCACACATTGCCAATCTGATAGCCCCCATCTTTAGTCCGTTAGGCTTCGGCAACTGGAAGTTTGTTTCTTCCCTCATTGCCGGCTTCATGGCAAAGGAGAGCGTGGTGGCCACCATGACGGTGCTCTTTGGCAACACAGCAGGATTCCACGCCGCATTGGCTTTCCCCGCGGCCATCTCCCTGCTCGTCTTCTCTTTGCTCTACACGCCGTGTGTGGCAACAATCGCCACCGTGAAGCAAGAAATGGGGCGCAACTACGCCATTGGTCTTGTGTTCTGGCAAACGGCTATTGCTTGGCTGTGCGCCCTCATTGCCTACGGCCTTGCCCATCTCATTTTCTAAAACATTCATCGTATGAATCTACAAAGTATTCTCTTGCTGCTGCTCATCGTGGCTATTGTGGTGGGTGTGCTTGCAAAAAAGATTTTTGAGCATCGACACAACAAAAAGAAATGTGAAACGTGTCAGGCTCAAGGCTGTGCGCTCAAAGAGCTCCTCAACAAGGAATGAGGGCCACAAAGAAAGAGACACCGCTCCACAAGGAGCCGGAAGAAACTCTTAAGCATTTCACACAAATCAGTATAAAAAACTCCGTCCGCAACCTCTCTTAGTGAGTGCTGCGGACTTTTTCTTTGCGCACACATCAATGGCAGCAAGCAATATCCCACACAGCATCATTTACTTCTCACAGAAAAAAGCAAATAGATGATTCTTCTATATAGTTCGCTAAAACAAGAAAAAGTAAAGACAAAAGAGAACAGAAAACGCAAAAGTCCACTTCCCTAACTAAATATTCCCATTTTGTTAGGCATTATTCATAGTATTTAATATATTTGCCGCAAATTTTTCTATTTATAACTCAAAATCCATTTTGTTATGAGGAGTACTATAGTAG
>CAUSYJ010000001.1:0-44497 GCA_963535845.1 uncultured Alloprevotella sp. | reverse complement strand
ATTACACTTTTGCGTCGAATCGCACAAGGGGGCTTTCGCTTTTACCGCGCCGGATCACTGCGATTTCGCCGCAGCGCAAGCGCCGACACAGGCAGACGGCGGGCGGGGCACCGCGTTTTCGACGCACGGCTCCCGACCTATTGCGACAAAGCGGGAAGGGGCGAACCGTGTACGGCCGACGGCGCGACGGCCATTGGGGACTTTTTGAAAAAAGGCGGGGACTTTTCGACGAAACATCATGCACTCTGATTATCAAATAGATACAACAAGATTGCGCTATTTTACGCACACTTTTCCCGTTTTCAGCGCATTCCCGGTGTAAAAAACTGTTTGCTCGCCTTATATATGAGGTGAGCAAACCACGCAAGCTAATGTTGCAAGCTTGAGAGAAACAATGCAAGCTCAAAAGCAAGGGGCGGGGCAATGATGCTCCGCCCCTTTCTTATAGTTGTGCTTTAATTCCGCGTGATGCCATGTATCGATCGCGGAGGGGAATGGCTAATACCTCGCAGACGATGGCGATGGACAAAACAATTTTGCCGTTTTCGCACGCTCGAGCGATTACTCGTAATCCTCCGAGAGGAAGAGTTTTTTCGTGACTCGTACCTTCTTGAAGTCTTTGTCGATGGAGTAGATCGTCATTCCACCGGGAGAAGTTGCTGATGCCGTATCAGTCATCACGCATTCATATCCGATAAATTCTTCTTTGTCTCCTTTTCGCAGATGTTCGCGGAGTCGTTTTTGAGATGTGCTAAGAAAAATCTCGCTGTTAGAATTGAACTCATCCATTAGCTCTTTTTCTTCCTCCGTTAGTTCGCGTTTACGGGATATCATTCTCAAGCTATCTCGAATGTACGAGAATCTGTTCACGCTCAAATTGTTATCGTAGACATCTTCATATCCGAAGATACTGTCGATCTCGTCCATTTCCTGCAAATGATTCTTTCGCAGTAGTTCGTTCGCTCGAACAAGCGGCGGGCGATTGTCTTTCTTGCAGCCTACGAGAGCGCAGGAGAGAAGAAGGAGAGATACAAAGATAAGATTTTTCATGGTGATTTTCTTTTTATGCCATTCTTTTGATTGATACGAACCCAGCGACGCGGAAGATTTTGTGGATGAGGTCTGCTTGTATCTTCATATCGGCGTAGCGTGTCTTGTCGGGGTTGTCGGAGATGCAAGTAATAATCGCGTCTTCGGAATATCCGCTCGCGACGAGTCGTTTTACCATTCGCTGATAGTCTCGGGTGACGACAAGATAAATTTCCCCGTTGATGATTGTCTGCACCTCTTGGGGATAGACGGCGACGATGTCTCCGCTCTGTGCAGTGTTGAGCATCGAGTCTCCGGTGACATTAAGCCCGAAGCATCCCTCAAAGCCCGGCACGTTGATGTATTTGTATGGAGCGTTTATCTCGTTGTTTTCGAAGAAACCATCACCGGCAGACGCGTCAAGTTCGTAGTACCATTTCACGGCGTTCTTTTCGTTGAGCTCCGTTTGGGTCGGTAGGTCGACGTTGGCGGGCATTGTCTGCGAAGAGCTATCACTGAGCATTTGGCCTTTGCCAGTTAAGAGCCAATACAAACTAATACCTGTTTCGTTTGTACTAAGTCTTTGTGCAAGCCCCTCAGTCAAATATCGATTATCACCATTCTTCGCTTGACTTAGATTCGTGGGATCAAATGATATCTTATTCGCCAGTTCTTTTTGAGTTTTGGCGAACCCGCTATCAATTAGGTATTTAATCGCGGCCTCCGCGCGTTCCTTCGTAATCATAGTGGTTCTCGAGTGTTAAAATACAAACCGAATACAAACTTTTATCGCCAGAGATTTGTATGCAATACAAACTCTTTGTATCTTTGCACTGTAATCAAACGTAAGCTACAAGCGCAAGCGGCGCAACTTGTTGAAAACAACGACGAAACGCCGCAAAAGAATACGCAAATATCTGTATTTCCCGCGATACAGCAAAGCGAAAGCCGCGGAAAAACAAGCATTCAAAAAGAAAGAAACAATGACAACCGCACTCGACTTCATCATCAAGCAAGTGATCAACCGCAAGTCAGAAGCAATGGGAGCTCTCGTTAACAACGTCAACAGAGAAGAACTTTCCGAAGAAGAGATGTTCAATCTCCGCGAAAAACTGATCGCAGCCTCAGAAGCCGGTATCCGCATCTGGAAGAAGGTAAATGACAAGGCCGCAGTTCTTGAAGCGCTCGAATGCTTTGAAGATTATACCGCCTACGCAAACAAGATGATAGCCTTGCACGGCAAAGGAGAGGCAAAGGAAGCGGCAAAACGCTACTTCGAATACAGCGAAGGTTGGATCTAATTAACGGTACACGAACATAAGCTCAAGCCGCGAAAAGTAAATAACTAACAAAACAAGACAATGGAAGAATTGATTTTAGAAAGACTGGAAGAAAGTGTCGACGCACTCTTCGTTGCGGTAGCGGACGAATTTCGGAAGGTGATAGATGAGATCCACCTCGACAAGGAGAAAGAAGAGCTGTTCGCAATCAAAGTGTTCGACAGCGCAGAGGCGATTCGCGCACGGAAAAATCTTCATCACTCGGGAAGATGGGGAAAAGAGCAACACAGAGTGGTCTTCTACAACAGGAAAATCGACGAATGCAGCTGGTTTGTCCAGAATCTGCTCGTGTCGAATACACCGCGATCGTTGAAAGACGGCGAGATTCGACGCTGCGCAGAGCTCCTAACCCAACGAACTAATGCTTTGATTAAGAAGATCAGAGTGATCGATAGTTTTCGAGAGGTGAATCTCCGAATCTTCCTTCAATCGGCATTCAATCGACGCGTAGCTATCCCCGTGCTGCTTCATCTCCGCATCGCTGTCCAAAGAAAGGATTACGATGCCGCAGAGCACTATCTCCGTCTCGCAGCTCCCGGTTTGGTCTTCTTCGAACACCTTTTTGCCGACGAAGAGACACCGCTTGCCGAGGACGAAGAGAACGGCACGGCCGATGAGGCCAGCGCAGTGGAAGAAGACGACAGCGAAGACGAGCAGTCCGACGAGGTCAACAACGAGAACGACGCCCCCCTGGATCGCAAGGCAAAACAAGGCCTCGAAGAATACAAGGGCTGGTTCGAGCTTTCGGAAAACGAGCGGCAGCGCGTATTGGATACGCTTGCGGTGTATATGGGACTGCCTTCTGCTATTCACGAGTTTGTGTGTGCCCCCAAGCGCCTACAAACCAACATCTTTCTGCATGAAGTGAAACGACATTTTGACCTTTTGTCAGGTTACAAGAATTTTGCCGAACCTGGTTCTATTCGTTATCACGAAGGTGTTTTACGCGCCCGAAATTGGAAGGTTATCAACGGAGTGGAGAATTTCCGCGACTCCCAAATGTACAACGCTCTCGTAAAACTGTATCCAACCTACAAAGAGGAATTACAATGAAACAACTACTCGACACCTTCGGCCAGTGGGGCTTCTTCGCTCTGCACACGGTTCTTCTCCTTCTCGCCACCTTTCTGGTAGGCTTAGAAATTGAATGCCCCGTGATTCCTTGGATTGTATGGAAAGCTGCGGGAGTTATCGGAATTTACTTGTGGGCTTTCATTGGGAAACGGGCACTTTTAGCCGAAATGTTCCCCACTTCTGTGGCTCGTTTTTTTGCCTACATGAAAGAACACGTGAACACCGACGACGAATAACACACACGGCGCGCCGCCCATCATTTCATTGTTGGGTAATGGGTAGTTCCACCGGGCGGCGCGCCACTTTTTCGAACCGCAAAACAAATTCAAGTCGTGAGTACAATATACTTCGATTTATCGGTGGACACCGACGAAATCCTCGACAACGTGAGCGCCTCCGAAGAAGAGGACTTCCTCCTCGATATTCTCGAGAGATTTACCCCCAAGAATATAAACGCCGCTTTGCGCGAATACTTCGAAGATAAAAACGAACGAGTGACGGAATTTCTCGGTTGTGTGAACTACTTCGAAGAAGAGCGCGCCCTCCTTGATCTTCTCGAGAAGTTTGACGTCCACAACGTAAACGCTGCTTTACGCGAATACTTCGGATTACAAACCCGAGACAAACTCCCCGATTTCGTAGACGCTGAAAAGTTATGAGTGCAGACAATCGACAACCTGTATTTCCGTTTCGAATGAAAAAATCCCACCGGTCATACCGATTTAATGAGGGTTCCGACACCTGGGATTTCAATGTGGCCAGTCGTAAGTTTTCCGAATGTCTTCCGACAGTGCATAACATAGAGTGCGAGTACGAAAGAATAGAAGCCTACGAACATAGCGCGATTCCAGAGCGCAGAGATTTGTCTACGCTTGTTGTATGGGCTTTGTCGGCGGAATATTATTCCGCGTATGGGAACGTGGTGGAACGCTTCGTAGCTATAGTGGATTACCTCTGCTATGTAGCGGAGATTTACGAAAATAACGGGCGCGCCGCTCTCGTTACTATAGATCCTAAGCCTTACAAAATTATCGAGAATGAGCTGACAGCCTAACGGCGCGCTCTTTTTCTTTACACCTAAAACAATAAGAAGACATGAATACAATACAACTGAACGCCACACTCGAGATTGAGGACATCGTCAACAGCGTGGAAGAGAACAAAGAAATCGACTTCCTCGGGAAACTGCTCGGCGCTTTTGAAGACGCGAACGTGGAGGAAGCCTTTCGAATCTACATCGACAAACAGATAGCGAGAGGGAAGAACATCCCGGCGTATGTGAATCCCTCGAAGCTGTAACGACATAGCGCGCCGCCGATGCTTCACGTTGTGAAGAGTTGGGAGAGGCCATTCGGCGGTGCGCACACAAACAACCTCCATTGTTTTATTTCTTTTCTGACCCCGCGCCACGTCGCGACGACGTTGCTAGGGGACACGGCGAGCCAAGGAAGAGGGCAAATTTCAACCTAAAATAATGAGTTACTTAGGGATTTCGCAAGCATTACCGCCGCGGGGTTCGACTCCCCGCCTCGCCACAACAATCTATGGTTTACGATTCTTGTTCATTAGATCCGGTTGCCTCCTGCTCGTGAGAGTCGGAACAGCCACGACCACGGAGGGTGCGCAGCGGTGCATCTTCGTCGGAAAGGGGAAGGAGGTTTATGTCCTCATCTGCGTAATAGGTTCCTCCCCTCGGCGGTTCGACTCCGCCCGTGGTCACAATAATTTCAACGTATGAAAGGAAAAAAAGAAAGAGCCCGCATCACGGCGTATCTCCGTGAACCGACCGATCTGCGACGCGTGGAAAAGGTCAGCCGCCAGATGGTACGCGACATCAAGACGGGCGAAAAAGTGAGATTCATTCTCCCCGACATTCGCGCAGTGGAAAGCGCTCGCGCCGCCATCACATTTATAACTCGCTACCAAGGCGAGCGCCTCGTTTACCAAACGGACGGCGTGAACCGCTGGGTGACCATCGCCCGCCCCGACGAGTCGTTCGACAAACAAGCCCCCTAACACACACAATAATGGAACAAGCGATCATCATCTCAGCAGCTGACCTGCAAGCGCTCATCAAGAACGCCGTGAATGAAGCCCTCGAGCAGCGCGAACAGCGCAAGGCCGCCGAATCCTCGGAGAAGGTCTTCGGGCTACAAGGTATCGCAGATTTGTTCGGGTGCTCCGTCGTAACGGCTCTCAAATACAAAAACACATTTCTCGCCCCCGCCGTTCGGCAGATCGGCCGAAAGATTGTCACCGACACCGCCAAGGCGCAGCAGCTTTTTGCCCAACACGCCGAGAAGGAAACCCGAGAACTCAGAAGCATTGTATGATCTACCCACTAATCGACACCAAGGGGAGGTATCTCACCCACGCTCTGATCGTGAAACCGGCACCGCGTTTCGAGGAGCGAAAAGAATTCATCTTCAAATTCTCCCGCAACCCGCACGTCTGGTTCATCCGTTCTCACATTCGGAAAGCCAACGGAACTGCACGACTCTACTTCCGAGTTGAGAAGTCCCCCGAGGGTGCGGAGATGCTCCGCAAGATACTCCGAGAAGCACGCGCCACGTTCGCCCGCGCTATCGTCGAGCTGTTGCCCATCGCCCCGGGCGCTCTTCACGAATACGAACTCTAATTACCCCGCACCGCTATGTATTTCGAATATGAAAACGATTTCCTCGTAAAGAGTCGCATCCACGACGGCTCCTCCGACGAACTGGCCGACATCATCGAGATGCTCGAAGACGACATTTTCGACGTGCTGCACACAAGCCCCGAGGAACTCAACAACGAGCCATTCCTGCTCCTGGGCGAAACGGAAGACGAAGAAGAAGCCATCGAAGAAGGGACGCTCCTTGCCGGTCATGAAGAGGCGATGAAGCTGTATCGCTATTTGGTCGATCTGCACAAACGCGCCGAACAAGCGCTGGTCGAGCGCGAAGCCTCGGAGGAATACGACCGACAGATTCGCGCCGAGCAAGTGAACGACTACTCCGATCGCTGTTGCCCCCAACCCCAATACAGCCTATTCCGATGACCGACGGCGAATTTTCCGCCCTGCTTGCCCACCGCGCAGACTTCAACGCCCTATTATTCCGCATCGCGCTCCGCGAACGCAAAAGCCCCGAAGAGGTGATGCGAGAGTTTGAAGCCCTGCGACACCGAGAATTAAAAACCATCACCCATAAAAACAAATAGAACATGTCACTTATCAAGCTGCAAAGTCTTACCCTCAGCAACTTCAAGGGTATAGAATCTTTGTCTGTTGACTTTGGTTCTCACACTGTCATATCCGGAAGGAACGGCACCGGTAAGACTTCGATTTTCGATGCGTTTACATGGCTGCTCTTTGGAAAAGATCACGACGGGAACAGTAAGTTTGATCTGAAGCCGTTGGACGCTAACGGAGACGAAATCAAACGCAAGGACGTACAAGTTAAAGCGAGTATCGACGTCGACGGACATACGGTCCTGTTGGAAAGAACATACAAAGAGAAGTGGAAAAAGACACGTGGCGCTGTTGAGCCAACTCTTGCCGGGCACACCGAAGAGTTTCGCATGAACGAACAGCCATTGACTGCAAGCGCTTGGAAGAAAGCGATCGATGAGCTTTGCCCGGAATCCATTTTCCGTTCGATTACTGCCCCTGGACACTTCGCTGAGCAGAAATGGGAAGAGCAACGCAAACTTCTTTTCTCGATTGTAGACCTCTCACCCGAAGATGTCAGAGAAGAACTCAACACCATTGCACCGGCCAACGACGCGGAGCAGATCTTTGAAGCATTCAAAGGGGGAAATCTTGATGCGGAGCGATCTTCAATTCTTGCGAAAAAGAAAGCCTTGAAAGCGCCAATCGACAGCATACCGACGCGTATTGACGAACTGAAACGCTCGATCCCCGAAATCGACAAGGACGAAAAAGAGGTTCGTGCCATATTGGATAGGAACGAATCGGAACAAGGTAAACTCTTGCGAGGTCTGGGCAGTAGTCCCGAATCGGAAGAACGTAGACGCCTTTCCGCTAAGTTGGAAACACTTCTCGCACAAATCAGAGCGCAGGTCACAACGGAGTACAATCAAGCAGCTACGAAAAGAGCGGAGACTGTTGGCAAATTAAGTGCGGAGTTCTCCAAAATAGAGCCTATCGCCAAGCTCGTGGCAGAGATAGAAGCTCAAATCGAAAGTTCTGCCAAAGAACGGGAACGCCTGATTGAAGAGTGGAGATCCATTAAGGCCGAAACTTTTAATGCAACGGCCGAGGACTTTAGATGTCCGTGTTGCAACAGACCGTTCGAGCCACACCAAATAGAAGCAAAGCGCCTGGAATTGCAGGAGAAATTCAACATCGACAAAGCCGAGCGTTTGGAAGAAAACCAAAAGAGGGGAAAAGATTTGAAGGGACGACGCGAAGATTTGGAGCGTCGCCTTGAAGAATCCCGCAAGGCAAAAGAGCGAATGATTGAAATCAATGCCGAGCTTTTGTCTCTGAGAACAAAAGAGCGAACGGACACGCCGTTGGAAGCCACCATTGCAAAGGCTGTCGACGGGAACGCTGAAATCTCTGAACTCCGTCTCCTCATTGAAGCGCTTCCCGACACGGAACAACCGGAGGACAACGAAAGTGTCAACCGACGATTGGAGGAACTGCGTAGTGAACAGAAAGAGTTGCTCGAATCACTCTCCGTCTTTGAACGCGTAGAGAAAACGAATCAGCGCATCAAAGAGTTGCGTTCCGAGTTATCGGATCTTTCACAGCAATACGCAGAAATCGAGCATAAGGAGGATATGCTGTCAACGTACATGCGCGCCTTTGCCACCACTGCAGAACGAAAGATCAACGAGAAGTTCCGCATTGTCAAGTTCCGTCTTTTCGACTATCTGATTGACGGAACGCCCAAAGAAACGTGCAAGGCTACGGTTAATGGAGTCGCCTACAACTCAACGCTTAACAGCGCAGCGCGAATCAACGCAGGATTAGACATCATTCGCACCCTATGCGAACACTACAAAGTGCAAGCCCCGGTCTTCGTTGACAACGCAGAAAGTGTGAACAATCTTTTGCGCATTCCCTCACAAACAATAGAAATGAGAGTGACTGAGGGTGATTTTACAGTCACTATACAAGACGACAGCACCAAGCAATAACCTATAAAACCAGAAACAATGGCAACCCAAGTCGCAGTATTACGCACGATGCTTGAAGCAGACAGCGTGCAGAAACAATTTTACAACGCACTCAAAGAAAACAAAGATGCGTTCACGGCATCGATCATCGATGTGTATACAGGAGACCAAGCCTTACAAACTTGTGAACCACGTTTGGTGATACAAGAAGCACTCAAAGCAGCAGTTCTCAAATTGCCCATCAACAAGGCGCTGGGATTCTCCTATATCGTTGTTTATAACAACAACAAACGAGACAGCAACGGGCAATGGGTTAAGATCCCCACTCCAACTTTTGTTGTAGGCTACAAAGGCTACATTCAAATGGCGATGCGCACGGGGCAATACCGAACAATCAACGCGGACGTGGTCTATGAAGGCGAACTCCGAGGGGTAAATAAACTAACCGGAGAAATCAAGTTCGACGGCGAAAAGACGTCTGAACGAGTGATCGGCTACTTCGCCCACTTTGAACTTCTCAATGGTTTCAGCAAAACACTCTACATGAGTGTCGATGAAGTGGCCGCCTACGCCAAACGTTTTTCGCCTTCCGTACGTCGCGAGACAACGATTGAACAGCTTATCAAAAAAGCACAAGAGACTTCTACCGGGAAAGGAACGGGATGGGAAGGAAATTTTGAAACCATGGCATTGAAAACCGTTATCCGACGTCTCCTTTCAAAATACGGTTATCTATCAATCGAGATGCAGGAGGCGATGATCAACGAATCTTCGGTGGAATCGTCTGCACAAGCTACTCGAGAATCGATGGTCACTTCACCCGATACGACGATTGATCTTGACGCAGGCAGCTACGTAGAAGTAAAAGATGAACCGCACAACAGTTCTTCTCCAACTGCCACTACGGGAGTAGATGAGAACGAAACCCCCGATTACTAATTTATTCGGCAATGAAACTGCAAGTTTTAGGATCGTCCTCCAAAGGAAACTGTTATCTACTCACCGCGAACGATGGCAGCACCTTGATTATTGAGGCCGGTATCGCGTTTCTCGAAATCAAACGAGCTTTAGCCTTCAATCTTTCACGGATTGTCGGATGCGTGGTGAGCCATCGGCACGGAGATCACGCAAAAGGGCTGGCAGACATGGCACGCGCCGGTGTTGCGGTGCATTGCTCATCGGACGTGATCAATTCTCAAGACTTAGATGTGCAGCCACTCTTGGTTGAAACAACCCGTCGACAATGGATGCTCGTAGGAGGAGAGTTTGAAGTGCTCACATTGGAAGCTTTTCACGATGTTCCTTGCGAGTCTTTTGTAATTCGTCATCCTGAAATGGGGAAACTTCTCTTTCTCACAGACAGTGTTTCCTTTCCATATAAAATTCAAGGTCTCGATCACGTACTCATCGAAGCGAACTATTCCGACAATGTTCTTGAAGAAAACATTATCACGGGCAAAGTTCCATCTTCTATGCGATCACGTCTTCTAACGTCGCACATGGAAATCGCCACAACGCTTCACACCATACGCAAACAGGATTTGTCGAAGGTAAAAGAGATTGTACTATTGCACCTATCTGACAATAATTCCTCTCCCCAAGAGTTTAAGCGTCTCGTGGAATCTAAGACGGGAATAGCAACATATCTCGCACTGCCCGGATTGGAAATTACGCTTGAGGCATAGTATAAATTCCCCAATGTTCAGATACACCCTCGAATTAACTCAATACAACCGCCACGACGAACAAAACTTTGTTCCGCTGCGGCACTTTCTCGAAACATCGCCCGTCGGAGAATACGTTTGCACGGTGCAACGGAAGCAGCGCCGAAGGACTACACCACAAAACAAATATCTCTGGGGCGTTGTTTACCCGATGCTTTTAACGGGCTTGCAGCAGGCGGGATGGGAGTTCACAAACTGCGAACAAGTTCATCAATTTTTCAAACAGCAAGTGGCCGGCGAACACATCATCAACTACAAAACGGGCGAAGTCGTGACACTCCCCAACTCGACGGCCGCGATGACCACCCTCGAATTCGAAACCTATGTCGACCGCCTGCGTCGCTACGCCGAACAATATCTCAACATCGAAATCCCCGAACCAAACCACAACGAAAATGAAATACTACGAATGTAAGACCCGCGTCGAAATTGTCAGTGATTTAGACGTTAAGACCACAAAGCGTTTTTCATATCTCGTGCTGGCTGACAGCTGCACCCGCGCCGAAGAACTGGTGATGGCCGAATACGAGCACAGCAACGCACTGGCGAAAGTGACAGACGTGGTCGGCCGAAAGTTTGACGCAGTGATCATCGACGCGGTCGATGCGTCCGAATTGACGTTCTACAAGATCGTCTACACGATCACCTCACTGAATAGTGTAGGTCTCGAAATCGACAAGAAGGAAGCCGCGCTCGTGGCCGCCGAAATACTGACCGATGCAGTGGCCTTGCTCTTCGACAAGTTCGACAAGTCGATGCACAAGCCCGAACTCCTTTCGGTTGTTGAAACTCCGATCGTCGAGTTCATCAAAGACACGAACGAAGAAACGCCCGACGCTTGATGCAAGACGCTGAACACCGACTTCAATGCGCCTGCGTCCGTTGGTTTCGCTACCAATACCCGGAACTCTCCTCGCTCCTCTTTGCCGTCCCGAACGGCGGACGACGCGACCACATCACCGGCGCGCGCCTCAAAGCTGAGGGCGTCGTGCCCGGCGTGGCTGATTTGCTTCTTCTCGTGCCCTCACATCAGCACCACGCGCTGTGCATTGAGATGAAGACTGCAAAGGGGCGGCAAAGCCCCGCACAAAAGGAGTGGCAACAACACGCAGAATCCTACGGGTATCGGTATGAAGTCGTCCGAGATTTCGAAACGTTCGAGCGTGTTGTCAGCGAACACCTAAAGAACAGCGAATGAATAGGTAACACCAACCATGGGAAGAAAGAAAGCAACAAAAACCCTCTCTTCCTACTTTCCTCACGATTCCAACGCCCGCAACGATGAACGGCTGGTAAATGTGCGCATGAAGCACGGCCCCGCGGGTTATGGCGTTTACTTTATGCTCGTAGAGCGCCTCCGAGAAGATCCGGAATATATGAGTGTCGTTGATTATAATCTTATAGCTTTCGACCTTCGTATCGATGCTTCTCTCGCAAAGTCAATAATTAGGGACTTTGGGTTATTTGCCTTCACCGTCGACCCCGTTCGCGGTGAGTGTTTCTACTCCGAAAGCCTACGACAGCGAATGGCGCGAAAAGACGAAATAACGGCGAAGCGCAAAGCAGCGTCCGCCCTCGGTGTATCCGTTCGCCAAGAAAACCGCGAAAAGACCAAAACCGCCGAAATAAGCAACCAAATGGTAGCAGAACCGCAACCAAATGGTGCACCAAATGGTAGCGAAAAACGTACCAAAGGAAAGGAAAGTAAAGTAAAAGAGAATAGTACTTCTTCTCCTTACGTCGAAGAGGTACACGCGGCCAAGCCGCTCCGCAATGCCGGTGCGAGGGATGAGGCTGCAAGCGTAGCCCCCTCCGCGGGGGGCGGTTCGAAAGATAAAAGCGATTTCGATTTGGCGGCCTTTGCCCGCTATTTCAACGAAACGATGGCCGCGCACGACGCACAGATTCCGCAAGTGCGCAGTATCCCGCCCAACAGCAAGCGCGCAGCGTTTGTCCGCGCACGGCTGAAAGAACACGGCAAAGAAGCCCTCGCCGAGGTGGTGAAGAAAGCGGCCGCGTCCGATTTTCTCAACGGCGGCGGCTCCCGCGGTTTCGTCGCAGACTTTGAATGGCTCTTCCGCCCGAACAATTTCCCCCGCGTATTGGAGGGAACGTATGACAACCGCCCGCAGCAGCCCACAACTCAACTCGCACAGCATGACACACCCGCAAAACATTTCGACCGTTATGGCGAAGAGCGGCGCGCCCGCAACGACGCCATCGCCGACCGTCTGCACAAACTTGCCTTCGGAACAGATTAAACAAGCGCGACAGTACTACGTTACGGCCTATTCCTCGGATATTATGCCGCTGTGCGCGTTGGTTCCCGAACGCTGCTACTTTGGCAATGCTCCCACGTTGGTGCAAATGGGACGACAATGCGGGCAGGAATTTGTCATCTCGTGGCTCTCGGATAAAATCGCCGCCTATTCCGCCACGCTTTCCGAGGCCGACCGTTTGACGGCGGCGGACATTGACCACCTCGCCCTCGAAATCTTCGGGAGTTACTCGTCGCTCAATCTCGCCGAAGTGATGCTCTTCTTCTCCCGCTTGGCGGCGGGCGTCTACGGCCAAGTCGTCTATGGCAGCGTCCGCGCCGAGAATATCGCATCGCGGATCCCCCGATTTCTCGAATCTCGGCAAAAGGAAATCGACCACTACGAACGACAACGCGAAGAACTGCAACGGCGGGCGGAGGAAGAGCGGCGAAAGCTGCACGCCGTGGACTACGGCACCTATAAATCGCTCCTGGCGAAGTTGGCCGCCGCACGTTTTGCCGGCGATGAAGACGCCGCCCGTGCGTATCTTGCGGCGCATCCCCGCGAATTTGACGCACACCGCGCTTTTCAAAGCGCGCACGAATAAGTTATCGAAACGAACAATAAACGCCGTCAGCGGCGAAATAAATAAGCAATGCGCTGTTTTCAGCGCGATAATCTCCAACAAAAAGCATGACACACAAAAAGAAAAACCAGAACCCGGCACCTCACCGCCGAACGCTTGCACGACCTCGCCCGCAAGTGGAAACGAGCCCAAAGCGCCGAGCGCGCCGTGGTACTCTTCACCTATTCGCGCGAACAAGGCGTGCAGACTGCCGTATTTGGTTGCGATGAGCATCTCACCGAAATTGTAGCGAGCGGCGTGCGCTTGTGTCTCGCCCCTCAACTCCGCGCCACGGAACCCGATGCGCACCTTTCTCTCACTTGGGAAGACACGGCGGCACAGAAGCCCGCGAACTTCTGGCAGCGTTTGCGCACGTGGTTTCTTCCTTTCAACATTGAACGCTAACCTATGCAAGTAATCAAATTCTCAATTAAGAAATAAACAACATGAGCGAAAGAAACAACAGAAAGAAAAGCGAACAAGAGGTCACGCAGAAGCAATTAGACGCGATGGCAGAAGCATGGTGCGCGGACAATAAAGATGGGCGCGCGATGATGTTCGTCTCGTTGTCGGAGTCGAGAATGGCCTATTTACGTATAAGAGGGAAAAGAACTAATCTGATTAGACTCGTCAGAGAGATGATACTCCCTTCCTTGATGGATCGTTTGGGTGATTGGGTCATTACTAGTCCCCTCTCACCCTCGGAGCGAGCATACGGATACCCACCCACCCCGCGCCCTTCGTTGTGGCAACGCATCCGCGCTTGGTTCTTTCCGTTCAACATCAAGTAGTCTTCAATAGAAATGAGAGATATTTTGTTTAGAGGTCGTGACTACCACGGGAATTGGCGCTATGGCAATTTATGCCATTACATAGATGACTCTAATCCTATGTACAAGACTGACGAATTTTACACCATCAGAGCGCAGGATGTTGACTGTGAGGAAGAGGAAGTCGTTATCCCCGAAACCATAGGGCAGCTCGTTTGGAAATCGAGCGATGGTTCCCACGAAGTCTGGGAGGGGGATATAATTGAGTGTCGACTCTTTGGAGTTTACCCCAGCATTTGTATGGCGGTTTGGGATATCAACGCCTTGTCCTTTCGTCTTCGCTGGCCTGGACAAATACAATACAGCTCAAAATATTCCTTCGTTGACTTCTTGGGAAACTTGTTTGCTGAAGGAGAAGGTGTAGTTATTGGTAACATACACGACAATCCGAGTTTTTTTTATGAAGACAAGAAAAAGCCCGAAGACTTCAAATATACAGAATAGTAAAAACATCCCTATGCAAGTAATCAAATTCCGCGGCCGCTCCATCGCCGACGGCTCAATCGTTTACGGCGGCGTGTTGCAGTACGCCACCGCCTCCTACATCGTTCAACCCGACACACGCCACGCCGACGCATCACCGCGCTGCATTGAAGTGCACCCCGATTCGGTGGCGCAATACATCGGCGTGAAAACAGTGGACGGCGACGAGATCTACACCGGCGACGAGGTGAGCTACTACGATATGAACAACGAGGAGACACGCCGCGGCATCGTTCGATACGATGAAGAAACAGCGGCTTTCTACGTTGGCGACATCCTGCAATGTCCCGTGTACTTTGAGCCCCATTTCGAATACAAACTAATTTCAAAACAATGACAGCAACAGAATACGAACAACAAGCCCACCGCACGCTCGCCAAGTCCACGGCTGAAAATATCGCCTACCTTGGTTTTGGCCTGATGGCTGAGGCGGGCGAAGTGGCGGACAAGATCGCAAAGGCCGTGCGCCGCGGCGAAATCGAAATCAACAACAACGAGATTTTCTTTGTCTGCGGGAACTGTTTCCAATTCAGGGACAACATCGTGGACGAACTCGGAGACGTGCTTTGGTTCGTCGCAATGCTGGCGCAGCATTGCGGCGTTAGTCTCGAAGAGGTTATGCGCCGCAATCTCGACAAACTCGCCGACCGACAAAACCGCGGCGTGATTATCGGGGACGGCGATAAGCGATGAGCCCGCAGTTACGACGCAGTTACATAGAAATCACACAGAAGAGCCCCGCGAATGCGGCAAGTTCGTGTTCGCGGGGAGCTTCTTGGTTACATCATAGTTACAATGAAACAATACATCGACCTACTCGACCACATCATAGCAAACGGGGTGCAGAAAAACGATCGCACCGGCACGGGCACTCGCTCCGTGTTCGGCTATCAAATGCGGTTCAATCTCGCCAACGGATTCCCATTGCTCACCACAAAGAAGCTACACTTCAAAAGCATTGTCTACGAGTTGCTGTGGTTCCTTCGCGGAGACACGAACATCAGCTACCTAAACGAGCACGGCGTGCACATTTGGGACGAATGGGCGGACAAAAACGGCGACCTCGGCGAAATTTACGGCTATCAGTGGCGCAAGTGGCCGACCGCAAACGGCGGACACATTGACCAACTCGACCGCGTTGTGCGCGAAATCAAGACGAACCCCGACAGCCGCCGACTCGTAGTGAGCGCGTGGAATGTCGAAGCGCTCGACCGTATGGCGCTCCCTCCGTGCCACCTCCTTTTTCAGTTCTACGTATCGGAAGGCCGCCTCTCGTTGCAACTCTACCAGCGAAGTGCCGACGTGTTCCTCGGCTTGCCTTTCAACATTGCCTCCTACGCGCTCCTCACGCACATGGTGGCGCAGGTTTGCGACCTCGAAGTCGGCGATCTCATTATATCACTCGGCGACGCGCATCTTTATGTCGACCACATCGAGCAAGCAAACTTACAACGCCACCGCACACCGCGTTTTCGCCCCACGTTGCGACTCAACCCCGAAGTGCGCAGTTTGTACGACATCCACTACGAGGACATTACGCTCGAGGGCTACAATCCCCACCCACACATCAAGGCGAGAGTATCAGTTTAGCAAGCGTTTGCCCCTCATTTCGGGGGCAACGCTTTGCGCGTTTGTATACCAAATTGACGCTGAGTGTCACAGATGAAAGTTTTTTTGTATCTTTGTCGGAACACAACACAGAACTATGGAACTAACAGAAATGCCGTCGAAGACGACGACTGAGCCCCATAAATCACACAGAACCATAAACACGAAACTATGAGCTTACCCCAAGACCGCCGAAGGCGGCAACTTAAAACCGCACGGCTCGACATCATAGCAGAACTATACAAACGAGGATACAGCCTGCGAAAAATAACAGAAGAGGTGAAACGACGACTCAACATTCCGAAGCTCGCCGTATCGACTACATACAACGACGTGCAGACGCTGCTCAAAGAGTGGAGAGAAAGCCGTATCGAAAACATCGACCAAGCACTGCAACTCGAACTCGAACGCATCGACGACACCACGGCCGAACTCTGGGAACAGTGGGACAAGTCGAAAGAAGAAGCACAAAAGACCACCACCACACGAAGCGGACGAATCAAAGGGAAAGGGAACGCAGGCATCGAAACCGACGCCGTTTCAGAAAGTCGAACCAACGTCGGAGGACTCGGAAACCCTGCCTACATCGCCGAAATTCGACAGCAACTCATCGAACGCCGAAAACTCCTCGGCTTGTACGCCCCCGAAGCGCGACAAGTCAAAGGCGAAGTGACCGTGCATCGTCCGCCGTGCGAAATGTCCACCGAGGAACTCGAAGCCGAAATCGCCGCACTCAAACTCGAGCGATAAAATGAATGAAGAAAGACTACACGAACTCGAGCGCGAAGTCCTGCGGCGAAAGGCTGTGCAGTCTTTTCCCCATTTCCTCGACTACACCGACCCAAATTACTCGCGACAATGGTTTCACACGCTCATTGCCGAGAAATGCCAAGGCCTCCTGCTCGGAAGACTCGCGACCGACCGCCTTATGGTCTTCGTCCCACCGCAGCATGGGAAGTCGGAGATCGTATCGCGCAAGTTCCCCGCGTGGGCTTTGGGCTACAATCCGAAGCTGAAAATCGTGGGCACGTCCTATGCGGCAAACCTCGCACAAGGCTTTTCGCGTTCGATACAGCGCACGATCGACAGCCCCGAATACAAGGAGGTGTTCCCCTGCACGTTTCTCAATTCGCAAAACGTATCAACCGACGCAAGGCGCGGCTATCTGCGCAACATCGACATCTTCGAGACCGTCGGGCACGGGGGCTTTTATCGCGCCGTCGGTGTGGGCGGCGGTTTGACGGGTACGCCCGTTGATCTCGGCATCATCGACGACCCCGTGAAAGACGCACTCGAAGCCGCGTCGCAGACGTATCGCGACCGCGTGTGGGAGTGGTACACCGACGTTTTTCTCACCCGTCTGCACAACAATTCGAAGCAGTGTCTGATTATGACGCGCTGGCACGAAGACGACCTCGCGGGGCGTTTGCTGCGCACCGAGCCCGAGAAGTGGACGGTGATCCGCATTCCCGCCATTCGCGAAGACAAGGATTTCGCCGACGACCCGCGAGAAATCGGCGAAGCACTGTGGGAGGAGAAGCACAGCGTCGAGCGTCTGCGCGAAGCCGAGAAGCGCGCCCCTCGCCCCTTTGCCGCGCTCTATCAGCAGCGCCCCTCGGTCGAAGGCGGCAACATCATCAAGCGCGAATGGTTCGGCACGATCTCGCAAGCCGATTTTGCGCGCATCGCGAAGAAAGACGCCCCGGTTTTCTTTATCGACACGGCCTACACGGACAAGACGACGAACGACCCGACGGGCATCATCGCCACCTGCAAAGTGGGCAACGACCTCTACATCACCCACGGCCAAAAGGTGCACATGAAGTTCCCCGACCTCCTGCGCTTTATCCCCTCCTATGTGGAGACGCACGGCTACACGTCGCGGAGTTCCATTCGCATCGAGCCGAAGGCAAACGGCCTTTCCGTGATCGATCAGCTGCGAGACGTTACGGGATTGAACGTTACGAAGACGCCGACTCCGAAGGAGAGCAAAGAAACGCGCCTAAATGCCGCCTCGCCGTCGGTGGAATGCGGGCGGGTGATACTAGTAGACGGGGCGTGGTGCGAAGCCTTCATCGACGAGGTGTGCGGTTTCCCGTCGAAGCCTCACGATGAATTCGTGGACGTGTTGTGCTACGCCATCGATTATCATCTCGGACGCTCCGGCCGCGCTATCGACCTCGCGGACATAGCCCGAAAAATCAACGGGTGACGCTTTGAAATACGACTATGTTTTGATTTGTATGTAATTTGCTTTACGAATTCCCCCTTCGTCGTGATGACGCGGGCGGGAAACTCGGCACGCCAGGGAAGAGGGCGACATCATCACATTAACGCCTTGTATTTGTCTATGCTCTCATCTGTACAAGACCGCCGCGGGGTTCGACTCCCCGCCGTGCCACAAAATGGTTTCTTCATGGTATCTAATTGAAATGTTACCGGCTGCCGCCCGCTCGTGAGAGTCGGCGCAGCCACACGGCCGCGGAACGCACGCCCGTTCACCGGGGTAGGGAGTTTTATGGAGATTTTTCTCCCGAGGTGGTTCGAATCCACCCGCGGCCACTCCGTTTTTATCGGAAACTCGGGACGTTTTGCCTAAAAGGCGGGACGTTTCGACGGAAATGCCCCCATTAATCGAAAAGCTCACCGCTATGGATATACGCGACATCTTGGACTCCTCGCTCACGGCAGACGAGAAGATCACCGCTCTATGTGAAAAACATCTCAACATTCCCCCGTGGCGAGGGCCGTCGGGGCTGATCAACGCCTACGACCCCTCACTTCACCCCGTGGCCGACAAAGCAATTTATCGCGATGCGATGACAAGTGAGGGGGTGCAGCCCGTTACGCGCATCATGCTCGACTTTCAGCGTCTCGCCGTCCGCCGTATGGCCGAACTCATTTGCGGCATCCCCGTGAAACGCGTGTACAAACCGACGAACGACCGGGAGGCCGAGGTGGCGGCGTTCCTCGAATCGGTCTACGAACGCAACCGCATCGACTCTTTGAACATCGAACGCTGCAATCTCCTCTTCTCTTGCTGCGAAGTGCTCACGCTTTGGTATGCCATCGAGGAACCGAACAACGTCTACGGGGTGCATAGCCCCTACAAGCTTCGCGCCCGCAACTTCGCCCCGTCGTCGGGTGATGATCTGTATCCGCTTTTCGACGAATACGGCGACATGATTGCAATGAGCGTGGCCTACACCCGCCGAATTCGGGGCAACGACGTTCGCTATTTCGACACCTACACGGCCGACCGGCACATTTGCTGGAGCACGTCGACGGGCGGATGGAAGGAGGAGCGCAACGAGAAAATCACCCTCGGGAAGATTCCCGCCGTCTATATGTATCGCCCGACCCCCGTATGGGAGGAAACGTCGAACACGGTCTACGAGATGGAGTGGGCGCTTTCGCGCAACGGCAATTATCTGCGCCGCAACTCGAAACCCGTCTTCGCCGTCTTTGCCGACGAGCAAATCCCGTTCGGCGACAGCTCGGACAAAGACGCGCTCAGCGTGATGCAATTCCCGAAGGGGAGCGCGGCGCAATATGTCACCTGGCCGCAAGCCGTCGACAATCTCAAATTCTACATCGAAGAACTCCGCTCGCTCTTCTTCACTCAATTGCAGCTCCCCGACTGGAGCTACGAGAAGATGAGCCAACAAGCCCTCTCGGGTGAGAGCCGCAAGCAAATGTTCATCGACGCACAGCTCAAGGTGAAAGACGAGAGCGGGCGTTTGATTGAGTTCTTCGACCGGGAGATGAACGTGATAAAGGCCTTCGCTCGGGTGATTTTGGGCTCGGGCTATGCGGATGCCGTCGATTCGCTGGCGGTGGAACAAATCATCACCCCGTTTTCGATCGAAGACGAAGGCGACACGATCAAGAACCTTGTTGCAGCCAACGGCGGAAAGGCGATCATCTCGCAACGCGAAAGCGTGGAACTCTACGGCCACAGCAAGGACATCGACAAGACAATGGCCGAAATCGCCGCCGAAAATGCCGTCGACGTGCTGCAACCCGAATCGGGATTCTAACCTCAGAAACCAATGCCGAGACTTACTTACGAGCAACAGCACCTCCGCAACATTCTCCGGCTGGAGAAACGCATCGGAAAGCTCTTCGACGAGGCCGCCGCCCGCGTGGCGCTCTTGTCGGAGAGCGTCGACGATTTTTCACCCGAAGAGGTGTTCGCCTTCGACAAGTATCCCTATCTGCGCAATCGTGCAAAGAAACTGATGCTCGAACTTCACGGCGCGCTCTCGACGACCGTAGCCGACGGGGTGCGCACGGAATGGGATTTGGCGAACGCGAAGAACGACCTGCTGGTGCGTTCTGTGCTCGGGTCGGCGGCAAAGCATCTGAGCCCGGAGCGCCGAGCCCGCTATTTCTCGACCAACGCGGGGGCGTGCACGGCGTTCCTCGCTCGGCGCGAACGCGGGATGAATCTCTCGGAGCGGGTGTGGAACCTCACCGAGCAATTCAAGGAAGAACTCGAAATGGGGCTCGATCTCGGGCTGCGCGACGGCGTTTCGGCCGTCGAAATGAGCCGCACCCTCCGGGCATATCTTCGCAACCCCGACGCACTTTTTCGGCGTGTTCGCGACGAGCACGGCGTGCTTCACCTCTCGGAGCGGGCAAAGGCCTACCACCCCGGGCGGGGCGTGTATCGTTCGGCCTACAAAAATGCACGTCGCCTGGCGGGCACGGAGGTGAACATCGCCTATCGCACGGCCGATCATCTGCGCATGCAAGAGTTGGATTTCGTGGTCGGGGTGGAGATCAACCTTTCAGAGAACCACACGTGCCTCGGCGTGGACGGCAAGCCGCACCGCTTCCACGATATTTGCGACGATCTGAAGGGGAAATACCCGAAGACGTTCAAGTTCACGGGTTGGCATCCGCATTGTCGTTGTTTCGTCACGCCGATCTTGAAGACGGAGGAGGAGTTCGACGCGGACACGGGGCGCATTCTCAACGGCGAAGAGCCTACGGAGGGGAGCGAGAACGAGGTGAACGAATTGCCCGACGAGTTCAAATCGTGGCTGCAGGAAAACAAGGGGCGCATCGATGCGGCGACGGCGCGCGGCTCGCTCCCGTATTTCATCAAGGACAACGAGTCGCTGGTCGGCAGCGTGTTTGCGCCGAAGAAAAAGACGCTCCTCGAAATTGCCGAAGAGCGCCATGCAAAGCGTACAAAGGAAGAGGAGGACGCGATTCGCGAACGCTGGGCGGCGCGTGCGAAGGAACACGCCGAGGTGAAAGGGGCGGCTGCCGAAACACTCAAAACTGCCGCCGACTTCGGGGAAATCGACGCGTCGGACTTGGCGCAGGCCGTCGAGTCGGGACAAATCGCGAAAATCAAAGCGGAGACGACGAAGTTGCAAAGCGCGATCGAGGAAATGAAGAAGGCCGAAGACGAACTCTCCGACCTGATTCCCGATGCGCATAAGTGGCACAAGGAGTTCACTCTCGAGGAACTGAAAAGCACGCACGCGGCGGTGCAAAAGAAGCTCGCGACCTTTGAGGGCTTGCCGCTGGAGGCGCAGGCCAGCAAGTTGAAGTACGAAGTGCAATGGGTTGCCGACAATAAGAAGTATTCGACATGGCAGGTTGCCGAAAGCGCGTACAAGGCTCAACACGCTGCGGTGCTCGAAAAGATTGAATGGCAGAAGGTCGACGATCAAATCGAGGGGCTTTCGTCGTTCAAAACGAAGTCCCCGATCTTCAAGCAGGCCATCGCAGACGCGAAGGCGGCACAAGATATGGGGAACATTGAGAAGGCGAAAGAAGCGATCGAAATCGCGGAAAAGAAGCGCGCGGAACTCGAGAAGAAGAAACAAACCTCTAAATCTTCGTTGGGAACGTGGACTGTAAACAACACACCGCAGAAGGGACATGTCTACTTGGATTCGTCTACAGAAGAATCTAAGAAAGCGAAGATAAGTGAGTTAACGGGAGTTTACGACAAGCAGAAGATAGACGACTTCTACAACGCTGCTTATGGTTTCTCGTATCAATGGGATTATGAGATTAGAAGATACCAAAGCGGATTATTAGACCACACTTTTGTTTCAAGACACGGGCATTCTTACGAAGAGATCAAGAAACGAGCCGAAGATCTTGAAGAGTGGATCGATAGAAGCCCGAAATGGGATGGCGGAACCACCTATCGCGGAATGTGTCTCAGTAAGAAACAACTGGGTGATCTCATTGATAAACTAACAAGTGAAGAAGGTGCAGGAATGTTAGGCGCATCGTCGTGGAGTACGAATAAGGAAACATCAACGTACTTTGCCGGAGTTGGGTATCACGACGAGATTACACCGTATGAGCTTAAAACCCAAAAGGTCATTTTGGTCGCGAAGACGCAAAAAAACGCGACAAGTCTGCGTTATTTGTCGCGCTTTAAGGGCGAGTACGAAGTGCTTTCCTCACAACGGAACAGATATCGTTTCCTTCGTATGCGAGAACGTGGTGGGTATATTTATATAGAAGTCGAACCGAAATAAAGGGGAAGGGATCTCTTGACAAATCCTTTAATGACGTACTCGTCGCCACAATCTCGGGATTTCGTAAGGTAACAGAATAGATGTGCGATAAGCTCATCCGAAGCCTTATTTTCCCATGCTGATTTGAAGTTCGTAAGTCCGACATTTTCAATCAGACGCAGGAGTTCTTCCGTATCTTGTCCGTAATTCTCGACGAAGTCTTTTTCGCCAATCCAAAATCCAAAAGCTTCGCATCCGAGCTCGCCTGGGAACTCTTCCTCCCCTTTGTAGTATCTACATTGCTTGAGTCGTTCTTCTTTTGTCATCGTAGAATGAGTTTTAGTCTTCAAAAATAGCATATTCTCCCCGTTTCCCGCTCTTTTTGAGCGTTAAAACGACACCCTCGCTCGGAAAAAAACGCTTTACGCGCTTCCAACGTCTCTGAGCGGAATACTGCCTCTCTTTATATAGCGGTGATATGGGAGGAAATTATTACCTTTGTATCGACACAAAGACTATAAATAGAATGCACAAAGTAGCTTTTGACGCGTTGAAGACCCGTTTCGAGGGGATCAACGAAAAAGTACTCGACAGGATAGCGAAGAATATCGCGAAGACTGCCACCACCGCCGAAGAAGTGAAAGACTCCGTGGAGGCGATCACGATTCAGCAAATCATCGATGCCGAAGGCGACCGCCGCGCAACCGATGCTCAGAAAACCGCCGTCGCCAACTACGAACGGAAACACGGATTGAAGGACGGAAAATCGATCGAGCCGTCCGAACAGAACGAGCCTACGGAACCGCACGGCAACAAAGACCCCGAAGACATGCCGCAATGGGCTAAGACACTCGTCGAAAACAACGCAAAGTTGCAGCAGCAACTCGCGGCGATGAGTACGGAGCGAATCACGAACGATCGCAAGCGCCAGCTCTCGGCCGTCGTCGAACAGCTCCCCGAACATCTGCAAAAGCCCTACGCCCGTATGAAGCTCGACGGCCTTTCGGACGAGGAGTTCAAAACGACGCTTGAAGACGTGAAGACCGAAGTTGGGGGAATCGTCGACAATCTCAAACAAAGCGGACTTGTCTTTGCCCGTCCTTTGGGCGGAGAAATCAAGGACGCTCAAGAACTCACCAAGGCGCAGCTGGAATCGATCACCCACCGGGACGGCGCACCGTCGAAAGACGCTCAACCGTTCTAACAACCCCCCCCCCCTCACAGAACACACAAAAAACTAGACCAAAATGGGTATGACAGTAAAACGGCGCAAAGACCAGGCGGTGCCTCGTGTCTTTGAGCACAAAGTCGCCGACATTCCCGGCGGCGTATCCGTCAAGACCTCGGAACTCGGCGGCGACTACCTTTTTGAAGGTACGCCCCTCAGTGCCCCCGACAACGGCATTTGCCACGTCGTGAAACAGGCCGTCGTAACGGCAAAGGTGGAGGCGACGGAAACGGAGGTAAAGGTGCAGAAAGGCCACCACTTCAAGGTCGACGACGTGCTCCTCCTCAGCGTAGGCGGCAAAGCGTCGAAGATTACGAAGATCGACACCTCGCAGAAAGCCGCCGACACGTTGACGCTTTCGGCCGCTATCGGAGTAATCCCGGTGCTCTCGGTTGTCGCCGAAGCGAAAGCCGAAACAACGGGCAACGACGCGGAATTGAAACACATTCCCCTTTCTCTTTCGGGTAGGGGTCGTCCCGTCGTGCAAAACGACAACCTCGACACGGACGCGTGGGTAATGGGTACAACGCACGGCGCAACGCTTCACCCCGATGTGGAAAAGCACCTCAAGGGCATTGTCAACTATTAAATCTAAAATCCGATGATCACAGATACTTTGATTCAAGGCCTCACACAACAGATGGTGCAGGCTCGTGTCGATAGCGTCGACGTTCGTCCGTTTCAGTTTGCCACGCTCTTCCCCGTCCGCCGCGTCAACGGCTTTACGTGGGGCACGATCAGCAACCAACTCGGACGAAAGAACGTTGCGGCCGACATCCACTCGGACAACAGTACAATCGTGCGCAAGCGCCGCCCGATGTTCGAGAGTGCAAAGGGCGACATTCCTTTCATCTCGATCAGCCGTGAACTCTCGCGCTCGGAGTTGAAGGAGTACCAAGTAGCGTATGCTCTCGCAAAATCCCCCGACGCGGCGCAACTCGTACAGTATTGGGGCGCGGATGTGGACTTCTGCGTCAACGGCGTGCAAAGCGAGTTGGAGTACATTGCGTTGAAACTCGTATCCAACGCCGGCAAGCTCGCGTTCAACACCACGACGAACGCCACGATGGCGAATGAGTTCAACCTCGACTACGATGTGGACGAGGATCTCAAAATGAAGACTTCCACGAATTGGGGCGACAAGTCGAACGCGGACGTTATCGGCGATTTGGTGAAAGCCGTAAAAGCCGCCCGCAAGAAGAATTTGCACCCTCGTTACGCTCTCGTAAGCATGGAGACGTTCTACAAGATCTGCTCTTCGGAACAGATCATCAAGGCCTGCGCGTCGTTCATTGCCAATGCCGTGGGTATTGCTCAAACTCCCTCACTTGATCAGGTGAACAAAATGCTCGCTTCGCAGGCGTTTCTCTACGGCTTGCAGCTCCGCGTGATCGATCAAGACATCACCCGCGAGTTCACCGACGGCACGTTTACGTCGGGCAACCCGTTCGAGAACGACCGTCTTGTGCTTTGCGAAACGCCGATCCTCGGTTCGACGCAGTACGACATTCTTGCCGAGCCGAATTTCCGCGGTATTCGCACGGAACGTGCCCACACGGTAATCAAGAAGTACGGCGTGGACGAACCGTATAAGGAGGTAACGATCGGACAAACGGACGCAATCCCCGTATTCGACACGGCATACCGCAACGTCTACCTCCGCACCGACGCACAAGACTGGTAACGCAACGAAAGCCCGAGACGATGTACACCGTAGAACAAGCCCTTCGGGGAATCACAATGTACCCTCTCCCGAATGCCACGCTCGAAGGCGTGTGCATTCGGCGCGGGCTCTCACGAGACGCCGAGGCAACCGCCGACGTGATTCGCGGCAACGCGTTTCGTCTGGCCGAAGCGGACATTCTTACGTGGCTAGCAGCCGCCCCGAACGTCTCGCAAGGCGGACAGAACTACGCATTCACCGACGAACAGCGTAAGACGTACCGAACGCGAGCGGCCGCCGTTTTTGAAGAACTCGAAGGCGGCGCGGTGAAGTCTTCGATCTTCGGATATAAAGGCGACCGCCTATGATCATCCCGAACGGAACTTTGTCCGTGAAACGAAAGACAGCGTCGGGAATCGACCCCGCGACAGGACACCCTCGCAGGTCGGAGGGAGGATACGTCGGCGCGATTCCGTGTCAATACACGGTGGTGCATTACAACGCCCAGGGCACGACGCACGGCGAACACTTCACCCCCGCGGCCTACACGGTGCTCATCGATGAGCAACCGTTCGAAGGGGAGCAGATACGCCTTGTCGACCGAGACGGGCGCTCTCTGGGGGACTTCTCCGTGCAACGTGTCGAACGCCTCGATGCCGTCTGCCAGATTCGTCTTTGGATCTAAAATACGAAGGAAATGCCAATTGTAGATAAGACGGATTATCAGGCCGTGGAGCGCTATTTCGCCGATGCCGCGCAGAAGTACGAACGTGCGTTGATTCGTTCGTTGCAGTACGTGGCCGTTCGCGTCGTCAACACCGCTCGGCGCAGGGGCTCGTACATTGACCAGACGGGGAATCTCCGCAGTTCGATCGGGGCGGTTATTGTCGTCGACGGACACATTCGCTGGAGTTCGAATTTCGACGTGGCGCAACACTCCCGCCGAGGGAAGACGTCCGCCTCCTCTCGCTCTCCGATCACCGCAACGAAGCCCGGCGGCTACGAAGGACGGCGTTTTGCGGCCGAACTCGCACGAAAGTACAGCCGCGGCGTGGCGCTTATTGTCGTCGCAGGTATGGACTACGCCGTGCACGTTGCGAATCGCGGACGGGACGTTCTCGACAGCGCGACACTCGAAGCGAAACAACTTGTGCCGCAGATGCTAGCTAAACTCAACGCCAAACGAAAGTAATCGCTAATGCCAAAAACCTCTCGACAGATTCAGGGCGACGTGTATCGGAAACTCCTCAAGAGCCCGATCGCAGAGACGATCACGGGCGGAGTTTATCGCGAAGGTCTACGCCCGCGAGACAGCCCAAACGAGGACGCCGTGGTGATCTTCACCGCGGGTGTTACGGGGGATATTCAAAGCGGGGTCGTAACGATAAACATCTTCGTCCCCGATATTGACCCGTACGACAACGGCGTGCTGACCGAAGACAGCGCCCGAACGGAGGAAATAGAACGCGCCGCACAACGATGGGTGGATTCACTCTCAACGCGCGACTCGAACTATCGATTCCGATTACAACAGACGATCGCCACCGACGAAGCACCCGAGCTACACGAACATTTCATCGTCGTAAGGCTCGAATACGACTTTTTCGGAGACGATGACACAGACTAAACACACACATTAACCACACAAAAACACAGAACTATGGGACAACTCAGCTGGAGATTCGGAAGCCTCCAAACAAAAGTCTCTGAAGACGGCAAGCCAAAGCCCGGAGTAGCATGGGATAACATCCCCACCCCGAAGGATAAGACTCTCAAAACGTCTTCTCAAGCCGGTGAAAGAACCGAAGCAAAGAACGAGAAAGGAGAACTCGTCGACGCTAAACAAATGCCCGCGTCTGAAAAAATCGAGTTCCAACTCTTTGTCGCGAAGGGCGAAAAGATTCCGTTTAAGGACAAAAGGGGCATTGTTGGAGGAGAGCATGCACTTCGATTCATACCCGACGACCCGGCATGCTTTGGATGGCAGGCCGATCGCGTCGGAATCACCGTGCTGAAGTCCTCCGATATGGCAACAGGCATCTTGTTTCAATACGAAGGACTTGTTTACACAGACGCAAAAGGCGAAGGCATTGTGTATGATGTAATCAAAGACGTAGGAAGTGCAGGAGCATCGAGTCCTGGTTCCTCGATAGGCTAACCACGAGAAATGCACAGGCGCACAAGGAAAGGCACTCGCAGACGTGGGGGTTACGAGTGCGAGCGGTTCGATTCCGCTCTGCGCCCCTAACAAATGTAAAACACTAATGACCAAAACACAAGAACAACGGGTGGCAGATGCCGTGATGCAAGCCCCCGTCGAAGTAACAGTGGGCGCAACGACCTACGAAGTAGCACCTCCCACGCTTGCGACGCTGATTAGTGTCTCGGAGATCGTGTCGCACCTTCCCCGTCTCCCCGAGGTCGAAAACGGCGATCTCATCACAAGCGCGCTCTCCTACGCGTCGGAGTGCGAAAGTCTCGGTCTTCTGGCGGCAACGTTGATTCTCGGCGCACGCGAAGCGAAAGCCCCCGCTGTGAGTGAGCACCCGTCTTCGCTGTTATCGCGCGTTCTGCGCCTTGTAAGACGGGAAAGGACGCCGAAGGTCACCCGAGGCGAAGTGCTCGCCCGTGAGATACTCGAGACATTGAGCCCCGTGGAGCTGCAAGCGGTCGTCTCCGATGTGCTTAAACGGATGGAGATCTCTAGTTTTTTCGCGCTTACCACTTTCCTCAACGCCGTGAATCTTCTCAGACCGACGAAAGTGGAGAACGAAACGACAGCGTCTGGGCGATCATCGGAGGAGTAATCAAGGGGTTCAACTTCTCGCTCGATTACGTGCTCTACGAATTGAGCTACACCAACCTAATCATGCTCGGCGCCGCTCTCCCGTCGTACGACACAGACAAGGACGACGAAAGCAAGGAAGAGGTGATCGACGCGAGCGACCCCGCTAATCAAGAACGAGTCCGAGAGATTCTCGGCATAAAAGATTGAACCATGGATCAGGAAACGGGAAGACTTTCTTTCGCAGCGTTTTTCGACGATAGCGAACTCCGCGCGGGAGCGCAACGCGCCCAGGCGGAACTTCGCGGCATCGGAACGGCAGCCGAAGCCGAAGTGTTGAAGATGGACGGGCTTATGGGAAAACTCGCAGCGTCGGCCGCGGGTTTGTTTGCCGTCGACAAGATCAAAGACTTTGTCTCGCAGCTCGCCCTCGTTCGCGGCGAATATCAGCAGCTGGAAGTGGCGTTTGAAACGATGCTCGGCAGCAAGTCGAAGGCCGATGCGCTGATGGGGCAATTGATCGACACGGCCGCCACCACGCCCTTTGAGATGAGCGAGGTTGCCGAAGCGTCGAAGATGCTCCTCGCCTACGGAATGGAGGGCGACAAGGTGAACGAGACACTAATCCGTCTCGGAGACATCGCCGCGGGCTTGTCTATGCCGCTAAAAGACCTCGCGTTTCTTTACGGCACGACCATGGTACAAGGCCGTCTCTACACGCAAGACCTCAATCAGTTCCTCGGCCGCGGTATTCCCCTCGCCGACGAGCTTGCCAAGCAATTCGGCAAGAACAAGAGCGAGGTGAAGAAGCTTGTCGAAGAGGGCAAGATCGGTTTCCCCGAAGTGCAGAAGGCTATCGAAGCGTTGACGGGCGAAGGCAGCAAGTTCGGCGGCCTGATGGAGAAGCAGTCGAAGACGATTAAGGGACAGCTGTCGAACATCGAGGACGCGTGGGAGCAGATGTTTAACGAGATCGGCAAGAGCCAGGAGGGGAATATCTCGGGGGTGCTCGACATCACGGGCAAGCTCATCGAGAACTGGCGGACGATCGGGAAGGTCGTGCTCACCGCTGCCGCTGCAATTGGCGCTTATAAAGCCGCGGTTGTGACATTGGCTGCGATTCACAAGGTTTCTGAGACGGGAAAGGTATTGACCACGGGGCAACAACTTCGGAGCGTTTTGACGCTGGAGCAGCAGGCGAAACTCTCCAAGATGAAACTCTCTCAGTCCTCACTGGCCTACGCGAAGGCCGTCCAAACGGAAGTACACGCGGAGCTGCAGAAGCAAAAAGCCCTCGTTCAGACAACACAGATCGAAGTGCAGGCGGCGGAAAAGGAAATCGCCTTTGCTACGATGCGCGAAAAGAAAGCCGCGGAAGCCGTGGCGGCAAAGCGTTCGCAAGTAGGCGCGGCCATGATGAGCGGCAACGCGAAGAGAATAGAAGCGGCGACAACCGCATTATCCACGGCGCAGGAGCGATTAAATACCGCCGAAAAGGCGAAGAACACCGCTATTCAGAGCCTAAGCAGCAAGCAAGCCACGCTGAACACGGCCGCAAAGCGCGTAAATACGCTCGAAACGGCGGCAAACACGGCCGCACAAACCGCGAGCACGGGAGCGACGAATCTGTTGTCTATGGCACTTCATGGGCTTGGAAGGGCGATTATGAGCAATCCCATCGGCTTGCTCGTCGGGGCGATCACGGCCGCCGCGTCTGCCATGTTCTTTTTCAAGCAGAGCACGGACGAGGTCACCCAAATGTCCGAGCGTTTCGGCGAGAGCGCAGCAAAGTCGATTCAGCAGGTCGAGTCGTTGAGTACCGTCCTAATGGGGCTCGACGAGGGCACGGGCGTGTACAAGAAGACGATGGAAGAGCTGAACACGATTCTCGAAGAGTACGGCGTTACGCAGATCAAAGAAGGCGACAACATCGACACGATCAACAAGAAGCGCAAGCAGGCGATTGAACTGATCAAAAGTGAAGGGATCGAGCGGCAGAGGTTGAACGCGATAAAGACCGCACAAGAGCGTTTCGACGACACCGAAGGGAAAGCCAACGAGGAACTAGCAAAGCGGTTAAGGAGCGCAGACTATTTAGATCAAAGCCAAGGCAACAGCTTCGCAGCCGACGAGCTTAGAAAGAACTCTGATAATGTGGCAAATATCGTGGCCAGTGCAGTTCAACAGCATGGGCATCTCATCGCCAACAAAACGGGAGAAGAGCTTGAAAAGGGACGAGAAGAGCTGAAGAGGCTGATCAAGGAACGTATGAAGAGGGCGGGCTTTTCGGACGACGCTGCCAACAAAACGTGGATAGAGGGAACGTTCTTTGATACCGACATTCTCGACGATTACATTGATAAGATCCAGGACGCCACCTCGGAGCGTCAGCGATTCATCGACATAACCAACAAGGATGCAGAAGCACAAAAGCGCTTAGGCGAAGCCAGTATGACCTCGGCCGACCGCATCGAAGCCGGACGGCGGAAGATTCTCAACGCAAGCAATACGGCGGACGAACTCTACAAAAACGTATCGCGCATCGCCAAAGACTTTGCCGACAATACGCTCAACTTCCACATCAACTTCGACGGAGAGCCCCCCGCGTGGATGCTCAAAATGGAGTCCGGTAGGGTAAAAGATCTTGCCGCAGGCTTTGCGAGTATCTTAGAGGATATGAAGCGAAAGGGAGAAACAAAGAGAAACATCGGAGGAAAGGTTTACACCGATAAAGAAGTAGCACAACGTACCGTAGACTACGGAAAGACGGCACAAATACAATCTAAACGAGAGGAAGCCGCCCGTCAGAAGGCCGAGGAACAACGCAAACAAGCAGCCAAAGACGCAAAGGCCGAAGCCAAGCGAAGGGCGAAAACTGCCGCCGATGCCCGAAAGAAAGCCGAAGAGGAGCGCAAACGCATCGCACTCGAAAAGCACGATCTCGAAACGGCCATCGAGGACTACAAAGACTCCGTGATCCAAAAGGAGTACGAAGCAAAGTTGGAAATCCGACAAAACAATATCAATCTGCTCGAAGACGGATACGAGAAAGAACGCGAGCAAATCGAACTTAACTACGAACGCCTGCTCTTCGAAAACAAGAAGCGCTCCGATGAAATGGTGAAAGCGCTCAAGGAAAACAAGATGCGCGAATGGAAGAAAGCACATCCGAAGGCCACGAAGGAAGCGGAGAACGCGCAGCGCGACCAACTCAAGGTATCGGAAGCCGACCTCGACGTATCACAAAAAGCGATGCTGGCGCAATACAAGAGCGTAGCAGACGACACGCGCGTCAAAGCCTCGGGCGATCTCTACAAGCGCGCCATCGCCGAATTTCAGGACTACGACACACGACGCTCCGAAATCGCGAAGGAGGGCGAACAGAAACGCGCCTCGATCGAAGAGTATTTCTCACAATACGCCCGACGACTGCAGGAAGAGATCGCCCAGGCGGGCAAGGACAAGAACGACGCCCTCGCGAAATTCGACTCCGAGGCACACACCGCGGCCGAGAAGCGCGAAAAGGAAGCGAGTCAAAAGCTCGCCGACATCGCCGGCACGAAGGAACGCGCCCTCGCCGAGTCGAAGCGCAAGCAGGAGAAGGACATCAAGGCCGTGAACGACGAGGAAATCGAGAGCACGAAGAAGACGTCCGCACTCTTCGTGAACCTCTTCGGCGACGCTGCCGAGAAGAGCCGCAAGGAGCTGCACAAGGTGATCACCGAAACCGAATCACTCCTGGCCTATCTCCGCGAGACATCCGACGAGAAGATCGTCCCGAACTTCGGCTTTTCGGCACAAGAACTCCGCAACCTCAAACAAGCCCCCGAGAAGGTAAAGGAAATCACCGATCAACTCAAGCGACTGAAGGACGCGGTGAAGGCCGAAAACCCGTTTGTGGCACTGAGCGAAGCCATCAACGACGTGTTCCGAAAGGCCGAACAAGGCGAGAGTCTCCCTGCCCTCGAGGTGCGTCTGAAGAAGTTGGCGTCGGCAGCATCCGCAACGGCCGACGTGATCGCCCCCATTTCGGCGAAACTCTCCGCAATGTTCGAAGCCGCGGGCAGTCAAAACCTGAGTGAGCAGGCCGACGCGCTGACCGAAACCATGACCACCGTGTCGAACATCGGGAAAGGCTTTGCGCAGGGCGGCATTGTGGGCGGCATCGCGGCTGCGGCGGGCGAGGCCATCGGCTATGTCACGAAAGCCTTTCAGGCGGCCGCGGCGCACAAGAAGGCGTTGCTCGAAATTCAGAAGCAGATCAACGAGCAGCAACTGCAATACAACGAACTCCTGCGGCAAGAACGCCTCGAAGCCCGCGACCTCGAAACGATCTTCGGGACGGACAAATACACGAAGGCACGCCGTGCGCTCCTCGTCGCAAAGGATTGGGACGCGGACATCAAGAAGCGCATCAAGGGCGACCTCAAAACGCTTGCCGACTATCGCTTTTCTCTCGAAAAGAAAGAGCAATGGGCGGGCGGCCGCATCCTCTTCGACCCGAAAACCGAGGGCGACCACTACGGGCTGGGCATGATCAGCGTGAAGACGGGGCACGCGCGTTCGGGATTCTTCGGACTCGGCAAAGGGCGGGACATGTACAGCGGCATAACGCAGCTCGCCGAATACAAAGACCTCGTCAAAGCCAACGGCCACCTCAATCTCGAACTCGCCAAGAGCATTGCTTCGACGCGAGAGTTCGAAGGCGACGGCAAAAAGGCGTTCGAATCGCTGATCAAGGCGGAGGAGAACTACGAAGCCGCGCTCAAACAACTGGACGACTATCTCGGCGGAATCTTCGGCAACTACGCCACGGACATTATGGACGTCATCGCCGACGCGTTCGAAAGGGGCACAGACGCTGCGGAAGCTTTCGGAGACGTGACAAGAAAGGTGATGCGCAACGTCGCAAAGGACATGGTGCAAGCGGCCATTCTCCAGCCCGTGATTGAACGACAATCCGAGTTGGTGAAAAAAGCCTACGCAACGGGAAACGAAGGCGAAATCACCAATGCATTGGGGGCGGCAGCCCACGCATTTGCGGACGTTGAAAAGGTGGCGCAAGAGGAATACAAGAAAGCGGCCGAGATGTTCAAGCAAAAAGGCATCGACCTTTCGGGCGGCAGCGCCGCAACTCGCGAAGCCTCGCAGAAGGGCATCGCCACCGCATCGCAGGACTCCGTCGACGAACTCAACGGGCGAATGACAGCCGTGCAAGGACACACCTACAACATCGCCGAGAACACCAGGATGCTCCTCGGGACGGCCAACGAGATACTCAAGGGCGTGGTCGGCATCGAACGCAACACGGGCAACGTCCACGCGCGTCTTACGGTCGTCGAGCAACACTTGAAGTCCGTCAAAGACACCGTCGGCGACATCGCACTCAAAGGAATTAAGATCAAGCAATGAACGCATTAGACTATTCAGAACGGCTTTTCTTCGGCGACACGGACGTTTGGGACGACTCCTACGCCTGCGTGGCCTTCGGGGGCTTCAATGAGCTGATCGCCTTTCCGCCGTTGAAGACTCCGCCCGCGAATGATTGGTACGAAGAGCTCGGTTTCGACCCCGATCTCTCCGACCCCGTGCTCGACACGCGCGAAGTAACGCTGAGACTCTCCTCCACCTATCAAGAGGACTACGATAGAGTCATCGGAACGCTCGGAGTGTCTCCCGTTATTGACGTGCGCGCCCCGAGCATCGGACGTTCCTGGTCGCTGCGTTTCATCGCGCCCTCCGGCGGCGCCCACGCATCGACCTTCGGGCTCAAATTTGCCGAAGACACCCCGATGAAAGGCTACACCTATCAACCGCCCGCGGCCGAAAAGGAGTGCGCGCGGATACTCAGCACCTCGCGTCGCGACAAATTCGTGATCACCGAAAGCCCGAAACGCTCCTTTGCCGACTACGGCGCCCGCGTTCTCGGGGACGTAGTCGACGAGATGGAGCAGCGCAATGAGGTGAAGACGGGATTACTCCGCAAGTTTTCGACAAAAGCGGGGGCATTTTACGACAAAGGCGCCTTGTTTAACGAGAAAGGCGGCGACCGCTCCGTTCAACTCCTGATGCGCGCCGACACCCTCGCCGAACTCTGGCGAAACTACGACGCGCTGCTCGCCGATCTCATCCGCCCCGGTGCGCGACGATACGCGAACGCCCCATTCTACTACAACTCGTGCCGCGTAGACGAGTTCATTCCCGACGAACCGCGCCCGTGGCTGCGATTCACTCTCACCCTTACTTTCTTCGAAGGCAGTTCCGAAATTTCATACTAACGAATTATGATCATCTATTCCCCCGCGGGCGAAACGCTCCTCGACGTGATGCCCGACGACAACTCCTATCGACACCGCGCAATGATGGGCGACAACTCGCTCACCCTCTATTTCTCCCTCCCTCAGCACGTCGAAATTCCCGTCGGCGCCTATTGTGAGCACGACGGCGAGCGCTACACGCTGATGCACCCCGAGTCGCTCAAGATGCAGCACACGCGGCATTTCGACTACACCCTCGAACTCGTGGCCGAGCAGGGAAAAATGTCGATCTGGAAGTTTCGCAACACCGTCGACGGGCGTTTGCGCTTCTCACTCACGGCCAAGCCCCACGAACACCTGCAAATGCTCGTCGACAACCTCAATCGCCGCGATTCGGGCTGGACACTCGGCACGTGTATCGACAGCCCCGAGCGCGTGGTCAACTACGATCACGCCTTTTGCCGCGATGCCCTCGCGATGATCGCCAAGGAGTTCGGCACGGAATATGAGATCGTGGGAAAACGCATCTCGCTCGGCGCCGTGGAACACGACCGCGCGAACGCCCTGCCGCTTTCCTACGGCAAGGGCAACGGCTTTGTATCCGGGGTGGCGCGAACGAACAGCGAAGACAGCGTACCGACCGAGATTCTCTACGTGCAAGGGGGCGAACGCAATATCGACCGCTCGAAGTACGGCGCGAGTACGCTGCATTTGCCCGTCAATGCCGCCATAGCCTACGACGGCGCACACTTCGAAGGCGAAGCGGGCTACGATGCCGCCCACGCCCGCCGCTATCGCACGGACGAAAAGGGCTTCTCCGTGCAACGCGCAGACCGTCCCCTTTCGTCGATGGCCGAAGATAGCGTCGATTTGACCGACATTTACCCGAGTCGTGTCGGCACCGTGGGCGAGGTGATCACGGCGAACGAGAAAAACCACTTCTACGACTTCACTGACCCGACGATCCCCGAGACGCTCGACTTCGAACAATGCTTGATCGCGGGCGAAAAGATGACCGTGATCTTTCAAAGTGGCATGCTTTCGGGGCGCGAGTTTGAAGTTAAATACGCCCACGCGGCATCGGGAAAGAAGGCGCGGCGCTTTGAAATCGTGCCGCAGGAGATCGACGGCATGACAATGCCCGGTGGCGTGTTCGTTCCCCGCGTGGGCGACAAGTATGCCGTCTTTCATTGTATGCTCCCGCAGGCCTACATCAACGACACCGCCACGCGTTCGGGCGCGGAGTGGGACTTGCTGCGCAAAGCCGTGCAACATCTCTACACCCACGAGATGGCAAAGTTCGCATTCACCGGCACACTCGACGGCATTTGGGCGAAGCGCAACTGGGAGAGCGTCGGCGAACGCTTGAAGATCGGGGCGTTCATTCTCTTCTCCGACAAGCAGTTTCAATCCGAGGGCGTGGCCGTGCGCATTGTCGGCATCAAGGACTACATCAACACGCCGCACTCGCCCGAAATCGAACTCTCGAATGCGCCCGTGTCGTCTTCGTTCGGCACGACGTTGAAGGCGCTGGAGAGCGCGGCCGTGGCGGTCGAGGAGAAACACCGCGAAGCGTTGCAATACAGCAAGCGCCGATTCCGCGACGCGCAGGAGACGGCCGAAATGATCGGGGCGGCGCTCTCCGATCGGTTCACTAATGCCATAAGCCCCGCGGCCGTGCAAACGATGTCACTCCTTATCGGCGACGAAAGTCTGCAATTCCGATTTGTGGGCAGCCGCACGAACCCGACGGCCGTTCCTCACGTCGTGACCTACAACGCGAAGACAAAGACGGTGAACGCGGCGAGCGGCATCTTGCAGCACCTCACCCTCGGCATTCGCACCGTGAGCGCCAAGCACAGCCCCTCGGAATATCGCTTTTGGGACGTGGCGGCATTCACGAGCGGACGACTTGACGACGCGGCGAAGAAGTACTATCTCTATGTCCGTGCCCCTCGAAACGGCAACCGCGCGGAGTTTGTGCTGAAGGAAACGCCCGTCGGTTTTGAGAGCGACGCGGCAAATTATCACCTTCTGGTCGGGGTGCTCAACAGCGAGTATGACGGCGACCGCAGTTTCGCGCCTTTGTACGGATTTTCAGAGGTACTCCCGGGGCGTATCACCACGGATCGTGTGGCAACCTCCGACGGCCGTTCGTTCTTTGACCTCGCGGCGGGTGAAATGCGGCTCGGCGATTCGTTGGTTTATCAGAACGGCCGTTTGTCACTTCGTGGCACGTTGGTACAGAACGAGGGCGGCGTCACTTCGCCGCTGGCTTGTTATCGCGGTGAATGGAACGCAACGACGACGTACTACAACGGCGACGAGGTGCGCAACACGGACGCGGAGGGCGTGGTTTCGACCTATCGCTACATCGGCGAACGTTCCTCCTCGGGTGCGCCGCTGACGGACAAAACGAAGTGGACGATTTCGGCATCGGGGGTGAAGGGCAAGGACGGCGACGCGGGTAAGAGCGCACCGCCGACGGGGGCAAACCTTATCGACGGCACGAGCTTTCGGAATATGGAGGACGTGCGAAATTGGAAAGACTTCGAGCGCTTTGTTTTCAATCAGTCGCAAGAAGACAAGGTGCACCCTTTGGCACAAGCCGTAGGCGCACATAAAAACGAAACGTGGACGCAAGGCATCTTGTATATCGCAAGTCTGTTGCGCCCTAATACGACCTACACGCTTTCGGTCTATTCAAAAGGCGCGCCCGGGAAACTTGTATTTTGGTTTCTCTCGAATGCTACAAACCGCGACACGCTTTGTGCAAACCTCGATCCTAAGAAGTGGACGCGGTATGCCTATACATTCACAACCCCGGACACCATACCCGACGGGGTGAGAATTATGTTGCGTTGCATGGATCACGACGCTAAAACGTATTTTTCCGCATTGAAGTTAGAGGAAGGCGAAACGGCGACCCCGTGGTGCTTATCCGAAAACGACAAAATGGCAACACCCGCGGCAAATCCTAATCTTTGGCACTGTACGGATTACGTAACGCGCCCACACTTCACTAAGGGGTATTTAGATGGGAAAACCTATGCAAGTATTTTGCCCGGTGGAGTGGACGGCGACAACTATTTCCATGTAGAAGGGAACGGAGAAGAGCGATATACGCACGTATGGTGGGAAAAATTCGGAGATCTTTATCCCCGCGGTACGTGGTACACGTTCTCTTTCAAATGTCGAGGCAGCGGCAATGCACTTTTCGGTTGTTATCCAATGCACGGAAAGCAACAATACTTTTTCCCACGTATTAAGCGAAACGGGGTTTTACAAGTCTGGGGGAAGCAGCTCGTGCTCTCTATTCCTCTTACCGGCACATGGACAACTTATTCGTTGAGCGTGTTCTACGACGCACCGGAAGATGATTTGCCGAAGACCCTATGGACGTTTTTCAAACTGCTCAAAAGCGAGGGGAACTATCTGGACATCTGCCACCCGAAGATGGAGACGGGCGAGTTCGCCACGCCGTGGTGCTTGTCGGAGATGGACAAGAAAGGCGACAACGGCCGCGGTGTGAGCCGCATGCGCGCTTTCTATATGCTGACCACCGAAAGGGACGCACCGCAGCCCGATACGTCCGAATGGACGGAAACCGCCCCGCAGCCCACGAAGGAGCGCCCGTGGCTTTGGAGCTACGAACGCTCGGAGTACACCGATGGGGGTTCAGACCAAACCGTGGTGCGACTGATTGGACATTACGGAAAGGACGGCACGAACGGCACGAGCATTCGGGCGCAATACAGCGCCGACGCGCAAACATGGCACGACGATTTCGCCGAGGGCGATGTGTGGATGCGTACGGGCAACGGCACAACGTGGGGCGGTGCGCTGCGCGTGGTGGGCGAATCGGGAGCGGACGGCAAAAGCCCGGTTTACGATTTCGCCGCGTCTACACAACTCGCCACCGCATCGGGGACGACCGCCCCGACTATTCGGGGAACGTGGCAAGACGCGCCCCCGACCCTCCGCGACGGCGAGGTGCTTTGGTATCGGCTCACCGCGGCGAACGGCAAAATCACCTACGGCCGTTTGAGCGGAGAGAAGGGCAAGCCCGGGGACGAGGGGAGCACAAGCTACATACACATGGCCTATGCCAACAGCGCCGACGGCGAGAAAGACTTCACCTTGGAAGAAGATCTCGGGCGCGCCGGCGAGATCGAGTTCTCGTACTTCGGTATCTACTCCGATTTCGACGAGAGCGCAAGCCAAAACCACCGCGACTATACGTGGACGCAGTTGCGAGGGGAAGATGGCCTTTCGCCGAATCCGAATCTTCTCAATGGCACGAACTTTGAAAGCCGCGTGCCGTGGGTGACGTTCAACGTTTCAGAAAGTGCTTACTCGTTCAACGGAAAGCCTACCCAGTTCGGGTACAGCCAACTTGCAGAGGGGCAATTCAAAGATCTACTCGTGCAAGAGATTACCTCCGTCTTGAAAGTGGGACAAACCTATACCTTCTCCGCGTGGATGCAAGCCCGTGGGACATTGACGTGGATATTCTCGGGAGTAGAGTTCGCCGAAGCCCCCAAAGTGAACGGCGTACAGACGGGTAATACGAGCGGTGCGGGCAACATCCCCGAGAACAAGAAGTCATGGGAATACGAGCGCGTGACCGTTACATTCAAAGTGAAGACGATCACCTCCCCGAGACAGTATTTCTATATCCGTGCTTGGGGCGAATCTTCGTTGAACATTGTAGATCCGAAGTTGGAAGTCGGAACGATTGCCACCCCGTGGTGTCCCACCGAGCGTGATCTTCGCGCCGATTACCGCGAACTTCGCTTTGCCGTGAACGGATCGCCCACGCAGCCGCCTGCGATCTCTTCCGATAGACGAACGCCCGACGGATGGAACATCGCGCAGCCCGTTGTCGAAGTCGGACAATACCTGTGGATGACCTCGGCCATGGTAAGCCGCTACGAAACAGCGTTACTCGACCGCTGGAGCACGCCGACGCGCATAACGCCCGAAGACGGCAAGAACGGCCGCGACGGCGAAGCCCCGGCCATGGTATATCGTGGCGTATGGGACGCGTCAAAAGAGTATTACGGCACGAAGCACCGCCGCGATGCCGTGTTCTACGAAGGGGCGTACTACATCGCGAGAACCGATGCCGGAACGTTCCGCGGTGTCGCCCCCACGGACAAATCGAAGTGGAACGACTTCGGCGCAAGTTTCGAGAGCGTGGCCACGCAGTTGTTGCTCGCCGAGCACGCGAATGTGGGACGCTGGATTTTGAGCAACGGCAACTTGGTTTCGGACTTAGACGACACGCGGACGCACATCAGATTGGACGCGCGGGATAATGAACTGTGGTTACATTCGGCTTATATTGAAGACAAGCCGAAAGGGGCTGAAAGTTCATTGTCGGACATCGTTCTCAAAGCATCGTCGGGCGGTTTAGGAACGTCTGCAAGCTTTGTTTCATCGGGGAAAACGTACCATGCCGATACAACGCTAAGCTGGAAGGGGGTGTCGTCGGTTATTGAATACGTTCCCGACCCACGTGCCCCTCGTGATGAAAGGTGCGAAGCGATTTCGGGACGAATGACACGAAACGACAACGGAATTGCGGTCGGAGTCGCAGGGTATGCTGAAAATTACGGCGACGGCGAAGCGTTCGGCGGGTATTTCGTCAATCTTAAAGCCCTCGGCCTTGTCGTAGGTTTGAAGCGTGTAGGCGAACAAAACAATAACGCCGTGTCGCTCAACTTGTCGGATACACGCGTCGTCGGGCTGTACGACAACTTCGGCAACGTCGACGTGCGTTTACCAGCGAAGGCTTCCGAAGGCCAAACAATCGTCTTCACACAAGTAGGGCGCGGCACGATGAAGATTCTCCCTCCCGTTGGAGAGTCGAACCACCGATTCGGTAACTACTCCGAGCGCATTCTTTCTGAGTGTAGCGTCAATCGAAGTAAAACTGTTCGCCTTACGCTCCTCCGAAACGTCAATATCGGGAACGAGCGTGGCATCAACCTTTGGATCGTAGAAGAATAACCCTCACAGAAACTAAATATGAAATGCGAAATGCAAGAAGTTTTAATCCGTTATGCTGAACAGCATATTTACTTACACATTGTCCTCATCACCCTTTGTGCCGCCGCGATTCTCGTTGCGATGGGCGTCGATCTCTTTTTCGGCATTCGCAAAGCACACGAACGCGGACAGCCCACGACATCGCGAGGACTGAAGATGACAAGCCGAAAGGCCGTGAAATATCTTGTCCCGTTCCTCGTCCTTACCCTAATCGACATTATCGGCACAGCGGTCTTTTCCGCTCCCTACCTTTCGATGGCGTGGGCTGGCTACTGCTTGCTCTGCGAGTTCAAGAGCGTACGCGAAAAGGCTTGGGAGAAAGAGGAAATCGACAAACAAAATCGAATCGTACAAACGACGATTGCGGAGGGCGATTTGGAGAAAGCGGCGAAGAAATTTGTAACGGCATTCTTAGAGGAAGCAGGGAAACAAGGCTTGCCCGTAAATTCACAAGATCATGTACCCGAAAACGCAGAACAATGACCATGAGCGACGTATCACACACCCAAAAGCCCGAAAACGTGGACACGAGAGAACAAAAAACAACAGATCGGGAGCCCGCAGTTGCCAAATCCGCAAGCGCGGCCGTCGACCACCCCGCACACTATAACCACGGCGGCGCGGAATGTATCGACGTAGCCCGCAAGATGCCCTTTTGCCTGGGCAACGCGCTGAAATACGTTTGGCGCTGCGGACACAAGCACGACGGAACACTTGAAGGAGCGCGCCGCAAAGCCGCCGAAGATGCGGAGAAGGCCATCTGGTATCTCCGCGAGTACATCAAAGACGTGCAAAGCGGCGACATGGACGCATTCCTCGAAGTATAAACCAACCAAAACAACAGACAAATGCAAATCCTTATTCAACGTCACGCCCTGAAGGCAGGTTACACCATCGGGCGCATGGAAATCAACGGAAAATACTTTTGCGACACGCTCGAAGACACCGACCGCGGTTTGTCAGAAGAGATGTCAGAAGACGAAATCGCCGCCCTCAAGGTGAAAGGCGCGACCGCCATTCCCACCGGCACGTATCGCATCGACATGCAGACGCGCTCCCCGCGCTTCGACCGTGTTCTCCCTCGTCTTCTCCGCGTGAAAGGCTACGACGGTGTGCTGATTCATAGCGGTAACACGGCCGCCGACACCGAGGGCTGCATCCTCGTAGGCGAAAACCGCGAACGCGGCAAAGTGCTCAACAGCCGTCTCAAGCTCGGACGCCTGCTTGTCCTCCTCCGCGAAGCACAAGCCGCGGGCGAAGAAATCGAACTTGTCATCACACGTTCCGCGACCAACTGACGAGCTTTCCTCGGTAGTTCGCTCCCACGCGCCGATTCTTTCCGTTTCGTGGGGAGAAGTCCGCCGACCTTTCCGAGGGAGTCCTCGAAATGGTCGCCCCGATTCTTCACAAAATCGGATAAGCAGAAAGAAATCCTCTTATTTTCCCGGAGAACGTGGCGCCCCGATTCTTTCCAAAAATCGGGAGATTGGAAAGAAATCATCTGATTTCGGGCGAAAAGGGCGCGTAAAGCGTTCAAAATCGCGCCAATCCTTTCCAACCGTTTCCAAATTGGAAAGAATTGAACGCGGGGCTTACATTGTTCACCTCTTCAAATTCCACCTTTCCTATGAATTGCAATCACCGAAAACCACCTCCCGACCCCTGGGCGCTGTACGTCCTGGCGGCCGTCGGCGCGCTGTGCTTTGCCGTCGTGCTGAGTATGCTCACGGGCTGCACGACGACGCGCACCGTCGAACGCGTAACCGTTCACCGCGATACGCTCCACGTTGTGCACCGCGACACGCTCCGCGAACTGCGCACCGTGCGCGATAGCGTTTTTCTCCACGACAGCGTCTATTTTGAGGGCGCTACGCTCGTGAAGGAGCGCACCCGCGACCATTGGCACGTTCGCCGCGACACGGTCTGGCGTTCGCGCGCGGACGCGATTCGTGCCGCTTCTCACCACGCCGACACGCGCAACGAGAAGAAGACGTCGCACGGCGGTTTCCTCTGGCAGCCGTTGTCGCTTATTGTCTTCCTTGCCGTGTTTGGCCTGATCGGCTACGCACTGAAACGGCGAACATAAACGGAAACGCCCCGCTGCTCAATACACGAGCAGCGGGGCTTACCTTTTTCGTGAGTGCGCGAAAAAGGTACTCGAATACGTCCAAAACGCGTCCAAGATGTGCCGAAAAAAGACCCTCGTAGCGGGTCTTTTGAGCGTTTTATGAATGCAGATCATTGAAGATAAGCTCGTTGCGAATACGTCCAAAACGCGTCCAAAATCACCTCTTATCGAATAGCGCCATCGCCTCCGCCTTTGCCGAGTTGGCGATGTCGATATACGGCTTCATCGCGCTGTAATCGCTGTGCCCCGTCCATTTCATTACGATGTTCGCGGGGATACCCATCATCAGAGCGTTACAGACAAACGTTCGCCGCCCCGTATGTGTCCCGACATAGGCGAATTTCGGCCGTGTATCTTCGATGCGTTCGTTCCCCTTGTAGTAGGTCTTGGTTATCGGAGTGTTTATTTCGCACAGCTCGCACACCTCGTGAAGTCGTTTGTTCGCGACATCGTTGCTGGTTCTTGGAAAGACGTACTCTTCATCTTTCCCTCTGTATCGGCTTAGTATTTCGAGGGCGTATTTGTTTAGCTCAATAGTGATTGTCGAGGAGGTCTTTATCGTAGTAACCGTGATTGTGTTTTCCGAGACGTTTGTCCACTTCAAATTCTGCATATCTGAGAAGCGCAAGGAGGTGAAACAGCAGAAGCAGAAAAAATCACGCACGATCTTCAAGCTCTTAACGAATCCGACCTCTTTTTCGTACGTCCGCCCGTTGTGCTCTCGTAGTTGAACTTTCGTCCCTCTCGGCGGGAACTCATAGTTGTAAATTCGCATCAGCTCTTCCCATTCAAGGAACACAATCGAATTTTGTATTGCCTTCGTCCTGAGCGAGAAGTTTTGGAAGTCGAGGTTCGTGTTAATCCCCTTCTTTGTTGCCCACCGGAGCACCCAAAACAACATTCCGATAGTTTGTTTAACCGTGGAGTCCCGTCTACTTCGCTTTTCACGAAGAAAGGCGACGAAGTCGTTCAATCGCTTTTCGGTGAGATTTTGGAATGTCAGATCTTTGTCGAACTCAGATACGCAGTTCATCATTTGCCGGAACGATTTGCACGTGCCCAAACTCCACTGATTTTGCTTTGCAACTTCAGCGTAGTAGATCTCGAAATAATCAAAGATTAGGTCTTGCTTCCGCCCCGTCGTCTTTTTCCTCACAAAGTGCTTTGCGAGTTCTTTCTTGATTTCGGCCGCGGTCGGTTTAATGCGGTCCAACAAGCATTGATGCTCGTACGCGTTGAAGTGTTCGGATATTTTAGACAGCGCGGCATTGATGGTTGAATAGATCACACCTGCGCCGGCTGTCGAGCCTTTTCTCACCTGCTGTTTGTTTTGATCCCATTTTGCGGGAGCTACCTTGTAGCCGGTAGAAGACACAAACCGCGCTCCGAGAATTGATATGCTCACGCGAATGGGGCAGTCCCCGTTTTTGTCTGCTCGTTTGTCAAGATAGAAATTAACTGCCATACTGCTTTCAAATGTGTGCGCAAAGTTACGCACGGTTTTCGATTGAATGCAAACGCATTAAATCAAATCTAATTAAAGGGCGCGCCGAAAAATAGCGCATCTTCGCGGGCTGTCTTATACTTGTTATAACCCAATTATGCGAGATGGTACTCTTCGACGATTCTCCCGCGTTTTCTCCGAAAAGTCTCCCATTTTCTCCGGCAGCGCACCGACCGTGTGCCGCACCGGCGGCCGTTCGCGAAGGCGGCTCCCGGCTTTGGGCAAAGCACGGGGGCACATGGGCCGCCACAGCGCCGCCGCTGCAACGAATACCCCGCAGTAGGGC